>JAJOKP010000006.1 GCA_021129775.1 Clostridiales bacterium | reverse complement strand
ACAATCTTACTTGTTTTTTCGTCCATACCCTGCGTTGTGGAAACAGTTACATAACACTGCTATGCGCCTATTTACACGTCTTGGTTATGAACGAGAATCCTTCGCAACATTGCACAGCTTATTTCATCACAAGCCCTAAGTATATTAACAATTTCTGCGAGCATCTAAATTACAAAAAAGCAAACAGGAGGTAGAATATGAAAGCGAGTTTGGCTTTAGAAGATGGCACGATTTTTAAAGGAAATAGTGTGGGTGCAGCAGGAGAGGTTATCGGAGAAATTGTGTTTAACACAGGGATGACAGGTTATCAGGAAATACTTACTGATCCTTCTTATTGCGGGCAAATTGTAACAATGACATATCCGCTTATAGGTAACTATGGTATCAATACAGATGATTTTGAATCAACAAAGCCTCATCTAAAGGGATTTATTGTAAGGGAATTGTGTGAATCACCCAGTAATTGGCGTTCTGCTGAAACTTTAGATCAGTATTTGAAAAGATATGATATTATTGCAATAGAAGGAATAGATACTCGTGCATTGACTAAAATTTTGCGTAACAAGGGGACAATGAATGGCATCATTTCAACAGATGTGAATTTCAAAGTTGAAAATAAAATGAAAGAAATAAGAGGTTTTTCAAACATCAATCCAGTAGACAAAGTGACATGTCAGAATGTTCAGCACTACAAAGGAGACGGTCTTAAAGTTGCAGTGGTAGATTTGGGGACTAAAGCAAGTATAATAAGCTCACTTACAAACAGAGGATGTGACGTTGTAGTATTACCTGCAAAGACAAGTGCGGAAGAAATATTAAGTTTAAATACTGACGGTATTGTGTTGTCCAATGGACCAGGTGACCCTAAAGATTGTACTCAGGAAATACAAAACATCAAAGGTATAATAAATGCTGAAAAGCCAATTTTGGGGGTTTGTTTAGGTCATCAGCTCGTAGCTTTGGCAAACGATTTAGATACGAAACGTCTCAAATATGGGCATAGAGGATGTAATCATCCTGTTAAAGATCTGGAAAAAGATCTTACTTATATTACATCTCAAAACCATGGGCATACCATTGTAGAATCTTCTTTGGATAAGGATTTAGCAACGATTACACATGTTAGCATGAATGATGGAACTATAGAAGGTATCCGCTATAAGAACAAACCGATATTTACGGTGCAATTTCACCCCGAAGCCTCGCCAGGACCAAGGGACACCGCCTATTTATTTGATGAATTTTTGGAGTCATTGAAAATTCATAAGGAGGGGAAGCGAGTTGCCACTTAGAACAGATATAAGAAAAGTATTAGTTATTGGTTCTGGTCCAATTATTATTGGTCAAGCAGCAGAGTTTGACTATGCGGGTACACAAGCCTGCCGCGCTTTACGAGAAGAAGGCATTGAAGTTGTATTGGCGAATAGTAATCCTGCAACAATTATGACCGATAAAAATATTGCAAATAGAGTATATATAGAACCACTAACTGTGGAAGTTATTAAGAAGATTATTTTAAAAGAAAGACCTGACAGCATTCTGCCGACATTAGGAGGGCAGACTGGGCTTAATTTGGCAATGGAGCTAGAAGACGAGGGCTTCTTGCGGAAACAAGGTATAAAACTGCTAGGAACAGCTGTTGAAGCAATTAAAATGGCGGAAGATCGTCAGAAATTCAAAGATACAATGAAAAAAATTGGGGAGTCTGTAATTTTAAGCGAGATAGCAAATACTTATGAAGATGCATTGAGTATTGCAAAGGAAATAGGGTTTCCTATTATTGTGCGTCCTGCTTATACTATGGGAGGTGCAGGTGGCGGTATTGCATATAATGAGCAAGAACTGCTTGAAATAGTTCCCAATGGTTTACGACTCAGCAGAGTGCATCAGGTGCTTATTGAAAGATGTATCTCTGGGTGGAAGGAAATAGAATATGAGGTAATGAGAGATAGAAAGGGTAATTGTATTATAGTTTGTAACATGGAAAACATTGATCCTGTAGGGGTTCACACTGGTGATAGTATTGTTGTGGCACCTTCTCAAACCCTTGCTGATAAAGAATATCAGATGCTACGAAGTGCATCGCTGAATATAATATCAACATTAGGGATTGAAGGGGGATGCAATGTTCAATTTGCGCTTCATCCTGAAAGCTTTGAATATGCAGTTATTGAAGTTAACCCACGTGTAAGTCGCTCTAGCGCACTTGCTTCAAAAGCAACAGGTTATCCTATTGCAAAAGTGGCATCTAAAATTGCAATAGGTTATGGCTTGGATGAAATTAAAAATGCTGTAACTGGCAAAACTTATGCATGCTTTGAACCTACATTGGATTATGTAGTTGTAAAAATACCGAAATGGCCTTTCGATAAATTTGTAAAAGCTAAAAGAACACTTGGCACACAAATGAAAGCTACAGGAGAGGTTATGACAATCAGTTCTTCTTTTGAAGGGGGACTTATGAAAGCCATACGTTCTCTCGAAATGGGGCTTTTCAGTATTGAATTGGACCATCTGAAAAAATTATCTGTAGAAGAAATTCACTCAAAAATTAAGAATGTAGACGATGAGAGAATATTTGTAATTGCAGAAGCATTAAGACGTTCGATTACAATTTATGAAATCAATGAAATCACAAAAATTGATTTATTTTTTCTTGATAAAATAGATCAACTTATTAAAATGGAAACATATTTAAAAACCAAAACAATAATGCAATTGGATAAAGATATATTTATTAAAGCGAAAAAAATGGGGTATCCAGACGCAGTTATCGCTACATTTGTTGGTAGTGACAAGCAGAAAGTGACAGCATTAAGAGAATCTCTTGATATTTATCCGACCTACAAGATGGTAGATACCTGCGCAGCAGAATTTGAAGCTGTAACGCCTTATTATTACTCTACCTATGATGAACATTGCGAGGTCAAACAATCTAATAATAAAAAAGTGCTTGTAATAGGTTCTGGTCCCATTAAAATAGGGCAAGGAATTGAATTTGACTATTGCTCCGTTCACTCGGTAGGGGCGTTAAAAGAAGAAGGCTATGAAGCAATTATTGTAAATAACAATCCAGAAACGGTCAGTACCGATTTCGATATTTCGGACCGTCTATATTTTGAACCGTTAACTTCTGAGGATGTTACAGATATTATTAATAAAGAAAAGCCTGATGGCGTTATTTTGCAATTTGGAGGGCAAACGGCAATTAAACTTACTAAAACGTTAAATGACTTGGGGGTCAAAATATTAGGAACATCTGCCCAAAACATTGATGCTGCAGAGGATAGAGAAAAGTTTGATAGAATTTTAGAGGAATGTGGTGTACCAAGACCCCGAGGAAAGCCAGTATTCACGTTAGAAAAAGCACTAAAAGCTGCTAATGAATTGGGATTTCCCGTCTTGCTAAGACCATCTTATGTGCTTGGTGGACGAGGAATGGAAATTGCTTTTAATGAAGAAGATATAATTGAGTTTATGAGAATCATTAACGAAACGAAGCAGGAACATCCTATTTTAATTGATAAATACATGATGGGCAAAGAGATAGAAGTAGATGCCATTTGTGATGGTGAAGAAATATTGATTCCTGGAATTATGGAACATTTAGAAAAAGCTGGCATCCATTCTGGTGACAGTATATCGGTCTACCCAACTCAAACTATTGAGCAAAAGTACAAAGACATGATTGTAGATTATACCTATAAATTAGCAAAAGCATTAAATATTATAGGATTAATTAATATTCAATTTATTTTATATAATGAACAGGTATATGTTATAGAAGTGAATCCTCGCTCAAGCAGAACCATTCCCTTTATTAGCAAGGTTACGAACATACCTATGGTAAATTTGGCTACTAAAGCCATGCTTGGTAAAAAACTAAAAGACATGGGGTATGGTGTAGGATTATATTCAAAGGGGAAATACGTAGCTGTCAAAGTACCTGTATTCTCATTTGAAAAACTACAGGATGCAGAGACAAGTCTTGGACCTGAAATGAAATCCACCGGAGAAGTAATAGGTATATCTGAAAGTTTTGATGAAGCATTATATAAAGGATTGATTGCTGCAGGAATTATGGTTCCAAAAACTGGGAATGTGTTAATGACTGTAAAAGATGCAGACAAACAAGATCTAGTTTCAATTGCATGGGATTTAAGAGAACTCGGGTTTAAGCTGTTTGCGACTAGCAATACTGCCCACGTACTTCAGAAGAGTGGCGTAGGTGTTAGTGTAGTAAAAAAGATTAGTGAAGGTAAGCCTGACACATTAGATCTTATACAATTTGGGAAAGTAGATTTAGTTATTAACACCCCTACTCGTGGCAGACAGCCCAGAACAGATGGGTTTAAAATCAGAAGAAAATCGGTAGAACAATCTATTCCATGTTTAACTTCTTTAGATACTGCAAAGGCAGTAATTGTTAGTTTAAAACTAAATAAAGAGGAAAAAGACTTAGAGGTAATTGACATTGCAAAGATTTAACACCAAAGCGTTAGTGGAGATGCCCCTTGTGGATACCCGCCAAAGGAAGTAATCTTTTGAAAAGGTATAGCATAAATTAGTTGGAATAGTCGTATAAACATAAATCCCTCTTGTTTTTTATGCAAAAGAATGGTAGTATATCGTTAACATATTTTTGGAAGGGTGAAGCTATGTTTTCAGTGAGAGTACCAGCGACTTCAGCTAATTTAGGACCTGGTTTTGATAGTTTGGGTATAGCACTAAAGCTCTATAATACCTTTAGATTTAAGAAGATTGAAAAAGGAGTGAAAATCAGGATAAAAGAGGTAGAAACTGGCAATTCAATTGAACTGCCTCTTCATGACAACCTAGTATATGTAGCTATGAAGCATTTGTTCAGTGTTTGTAATAAGCCCTTAGATGGCATTGAGGTTGTTGAGGAAATTTCTATTCCCATGGCGCGAGGTCTTGGTAGTAGCGCTACCGCGATTATCGCAGGACTGGTGGGGGCTAATAGGTTATTGGAGAATCCCTTTAAACAGAGTGAGATATTAAAGATTGCAATTGAAATTGAAAAACACCCTGATAACGTGGTTCCTGCATTGATGGGTGGTTTCGTTATAAGTGTTACGAGTGAGAAAGAACATTTCTATAAAAAAATAGAAGTGGATGAGAATTTACAAGTGATTTTGGTGACCCCTAGCTTTCAGCTACAAACAGAGGCTTTGCGTCAGGTGATACCAAAGCAAGTTGACTATCAAGATGCTATCTTTAATCATAGTAGGACTGCTCTACTAGCAGCTAGTTTATATGATGCGGATTGGGATTTATTATCTGTAGCAATGCAAGATCGCCTACACCAAGATTATCGGTCGGCTTTGATTCCAGGTTTTAAGTACGTGCTTGAAAAGGGCTATCAGGCTGGCGCTATAGGAGTTGCTTTAAGTGGTGCAGGTCCTACTGTTCTGGCTTTTTCGAGGAAAAATAGTAAGGAAATAGGAGAGGTTATGGTATCTGGCTTTGCAAAGCATAACATTCATAGTAAGTACATAGTTACTTGCCCTGACAATAAAGGGTTACAGTGGATAGAATGATGGAAGCACGAAAGAGCAATAATGTGGCAAACAAAACATCCCGTTGCCTTATCAAGGGGTTACAGTGGATAAAATGATGCAAGTAGAGAGGAGTAATCAGGTGATTAAAATAGCAATTTTAGGAATGGGAACAGTTGGCAGTGGGGTAGTTGCCATTATGAACAAACGCGGAGAGAATATAAAGAATAAGGTAGGTACTGAATTAAAGGTTGAGAAAATACTAGTTAAAGATAATAGCAAAAAAAGGGAAATAGAACTACCTCCAGAGGTATTAACATACAATGTAGAGGATATTCTGGATGACCCAGAGATTGAGTTAATTGTGGAGTTAATGGGGGGTGAAGAACCTGCCTATGAATATATTACTAAAGCTATTTCAAAGGGAAAGAGTGTGGTAACAGCTAATAAGCTAGTAATTGCCAAATATGGTGATGAAATCTTGAAGCTAGCTAGAGAAAATGAAGTTCAGGTTAGTTTTGAAGCCAGCGTAGCAGGGGGAATTCCAATTATACGTCCTTTAAAAGAATCTCTGGTTGCTAATCGAATTGAAGAAATTTACGGTATTTTGAATGGGACAACCAATTATATTTTGACCAAAATGACACAGGAAAGAATAGAATTTGATAAAGCACTAGAGGAAGCTCAACGGCTTGGTTATGCGGAAAGGGACCCTTCTTCTGATACTAAAGGATTTGATGCTGCATACAAGATAGCTATTTTATCGTCTATTGCTTTTGAAACATCTGTTGATGCTGATTCAATTTACATAGAAGGTATTGAGGGTGTAACCCTAGAAGATATCAAGCTAGCTGATGAATTAGGTTACGTGATAAAGTTATTAGCAATAGGCAAAAAATATGATGACGGGTTAAATATAAGGGTTCACCCTGCTTTTATTTCCAAAAATCATCCGTTAGCCATGGTTAATGGAGCCTACAATGCGATTTATCTGTATGGGGATGCTGTTGGAGACGTCATGCTCTATGGTAAAGGGGCTGGACAAATGCCCACAGGGAGTGCGGTAGTAGCAGATATTATCCAAGTTGCCAAAGATATTAATTATAATAGATTGGATACTCATTCATTGGGTGCTCCACGAAATCAGCAGATAAAGGAAATTAATCAGATTGATAATAGTTTTTACCTTAGAATACAAGTATTGGATAAACCAGGTGTTATGTCGCAAGTAACAAAAGTACTTGGAGATAATCACGTGAGCCTTTCAGCGGTCTCACAAAAACACATGTTAACGCCTATTGTACCGTTAGTTTTAATAACACATCCTGTTAAAGAGGAAAATATGCGCAAATCATTGTACGAACTGGAAAATTTGGAAAGTGTAGTTAAAATAAACAATCTTATTAGGGTGGAAAAGAAGCATAATGGTTAAGCAATTGTAGAGCGATGGTTGAACGATGGTTTAACAACTGCTGAACAACTGTTTAACAACTGCTTTGCAATTGATTAACAACTGTTAACCAATCTTATTAAAGAAGTGGAGGAATTTAAATGAAACCGTGGTCGGGAATTATTGATGCTTATCGTGAGTTTATGCCTCTTAAGGAGGGAGTATCTGCTATTAGTTTACAGGAAGGGAACACCCCTTTAATATATGCAAAAAAAATTAGCAAAAAGTTGGGGATAGAATTGTACTTAAAATATGAAGGAGTTAATCCTACTGGGTCTTTTAAGGATAGAGGGATGACTTTGGCAGTAACCAAAGCTGTAGAAGATGGTGCCAAAGCGATTATATGTGCTTCAACTGGGAATACATCAGCAGCAGCAGCAGCATATGGCGCTAAAGCAGGCTTAAAAACCATAGTAGTTATCCCAGAAGGGAACATTGCCCTTGGAAAACTGGCTCAAGCATTGATGCATGGAGCTCAAGTAATAGCTATTAAGGGGAATTTTGACCAGGCCCTGACTATTGTAAAAGAAATAACTGATAATTATCCTGTTGTTCTGGTTAATTCTCTTAATCCATTTCGTATTGAAGGTCAGAAAAGCGCTGCCTTTGAGGTTTGTGATCAATTAGGGAGAGGCCCAGATATTTTGGCAATACCAGTAGGAAACGCAGGGAATATAACAGCTTATTGGCAAGGTTTTAAAGAGTATAATAAGGTTGGTAAGATAGATAGTCTCCCTCAGATGATGGGGTTCGAGGCTGAAGGATCGGCAGCGATTGCTAAAAACATTGTGATAGAAAAACCAGAAACGATTGCTACAGCGATTAGAATCGGTAACCCTGCTAGTTGGGATAAAGCTGTTAATGCTTCGCAAGAGTCAGGTGGATTGATAAATTATGTGACCGATCAAGAGATATTAGACAGCTATTACGAAATAGCATCAACGGAAGGTGTTTTATGCGAACCAGCCTCAGCTGCATCGGTAGCAGGGGTAAAAAAGATGCTAAACAAAGGTAAGATTAAATCTGGCAGTAAAATTGTTGCAGTTTTGACGGGGCATGGTTTAAAAGACCCTGATACTGCTATAGATATAATGCCAAAACCGACCATAGTTGAACCGACAGCTAATGGCGTGTTGTCGGTGATAGGACTTTAATGGGTCGTTCATAAAAGTAAAAAAAATTGATTAGTGGGGGGTTAAAGTGATGGATTTGATAGTACAAAAATATGGTGGAACCTCGGTAGGTAATCCTGACAGGATTAAGAATGTGGCAGAGCGTATAATCAAGGAGCATAAAAAGGGCTCACAGATTGTGGTAACTGTTTCGGCGATGGGTGATACTACTGATCAGCTAATTAAACTTATGAAAGAAATTACCCATAAACCAGATCCAAGAGAAATTGATATGCTTTTAACAACGGGTGAACAAATATCGATTGCTTTACTATGTATGGCAATTCAAAGTGAGGGGTTTCCCGCCATATCATTAACAGGAAGTCAAGTGGGAATTAAAACAAACAATCGCCACAATCATGCTGTAATAACAGGAATAAACAATGACCGAATTATTAGTGAACTTAACCATAGTAAGATTGTGGTAGTTGCAGGTTTTCAAGGAGTAAATTCTAATGATGATTTTACGACTCTCGGTCGCGGCGGGTCAGACACTACTGCGGTAGCCTTAGCAATATCTTTAGGGGCAAAAAGGTGCGAGATATACTCTGATGTTGATGGAATATATACAGCCGACCCTAGGATTGTTCACGAGGCGAAAAAGTTAGACTGTATCTCTTGTGACGAGATGCTGGAATTGGCTAATCTAGGAGCGAAAGTGCTGCATCCACGTTCGGTTGAACTAGCCAAAATTTATGGGCTTGAGTTGTACGCAGCTTCAAGCTTTAATCACAATACAGGTACGATAGTTAAGGAGGTTAGGCAGATGGAAAAACGGCGCAGTGTAACTGGAGTGACTAGCGATAGGAGGGAAGTAAAAGTTGCAATTAAAGGGATTGCTGATAGACCAGGGATGGCAGCAGAACTTTTTTCTAAGCTAGCAAAAGATGAGATTAATGTAGATATGATTATTCAAAATTTAGCATATGGTAATCTTAATGATATAACGTTTACTATTAACGAAGAACAATTAGTTCAGGGGAGGCAAACAATTTATAGAGTTGCTGAGGAGCTAGGGGCAAAAGATGTAGAAATTGATTCGACTGTTGCGAAGGTATCTATCGTTGGGGCTGGAATGATCACGACATCTGGAGTTGCCGCGAAAATGTTTGAAGCTTTAGGAAATGAAAATATAAATATTCAGCAAATCACTACTTCGGATATTAAAGTATCCTGCCTAATAGCTGAAGCTGAAGCCGAAAATGCTGTACGAGCTATCCATAAAATATTTAACTTAGCTTGAAGTCGAGACAAGGGGACAGGGACTTGTCTGGTCTGGTCGTGCTTAACTTTCCGTACCAGACAAGTCCCTGTCCCCTTGTCTCGATGTGCCATCTCTCAGACTACTATATGTTACACGAATCTGAATGAAATCAAAGAATTATACCTTTCCTGAGAAAACATATTATAAGGATTTTGCCGCTTCAGACAACATTTGTGTACTCGAATTTAATTCCTCAAGTGCTTTGACTATTTGCTGAGTTGATTCTTCTTGCGAAGTTGCCACAGACGTAGTTTCTTGAATCAACACTGATGTTTTTTCTACAGATTCATTTATTGTGTTGAGTATATTATTAATATCAGTAACATAGCTTTTTGTTGCAATTGAAAGCTTTCTTATCTCTTCGGCAACAACTGCGAAACCTTTGCCATGTTCACCTGCGCGTGCAGCTTCGATTGAGGCATTTAGACCGAGCAAGTTAGTTTGATCAGATATTTTTTTGATGTAAGTGACTATTTGATCAGTTTTACTAACTTGTTCCGTGGTAGAATTATTTTGCGTTAAAATGTGTTCATTAGAAGTAGCGATTTGGGAGGCTCCATTGGCAATTTCATCTATACTTGCTGTAACTTCTTCTAAGGAAGCAGCAATGCTTTCTGTTGATTGCATGTGCTGTACTTGCTTTTCTAGACTTTTACCAATACCTAGTGAACCAACAACATTACCGTCTTCATCATGTAAAGGGATTGCAATTGTTTTGATTGGTATGTTAAATACTTCTTTGGGTATAGTTTGTATAATTTTTTTGTTTTCTCGTACACAATTATGCATTACGACTGCATTTTCAAGTCTTTCACCCTCTTCTCTTTTAATATCCAGTTCTCTACCAGGTAAATATTTAATAAAGAATTCGGTGTCTGTGACCACTATGACGACATCCTCATCAAATAGTTCTTGAATGTATTTAGTGCTGTCAATAATACTTCCTAGAATATTATTATTATTATTACTCATATTTTTCTCCTTTGTAGAATGAATTCTATTTTTAAACATAATTATATACTAGAGACAGTAAATTTACAATTAAATTTGCAGAAGAATTTGAGAACTTCCAGAGAATATTACAATTTTTAATTGCAAAAAAAAAATTATCAAAAAAGTATTGCTACTTATTTGATATTGTATTATAATAAATTTGAATAGAGAACTTAATAAGCAATTGGGTCAATAACCTACGCTCTTAAAAGGATGGGGCTTGAAAAAGCCATTGTTGATTAGACTAAGTCTTCTGCCTGTGAGTTACACGCAGACAGGTAACTGGCTACGTTATTTATGTCATGATACCCGTGGATATTTAGCCAAGTCTACGGCGCTACCGTGTAGTATTAAACAATCCTGATGGGTAGGGATTGTGTTCTACGTTTAAAAAGCATTTATAACATTGTCGATGGCTAATTACTCTAGCACGTGGGAGGCTTTAATATATTTTATTTAAGCAATGCACGTGCAAAAAAAGAGGACAGCGGCGCTTCTTCCCTAACCTAAAGGTTGAGGGTTTTCACGCGGCAAAAATTTTATGAATTGAATATACTATTGGATGAAAAATGCGGGAGAGACTTTGCTGTTGAAAGCGCCGAAGGGTGAAGCTAGAAGATGCCAATTTTTTAGGGAAAATCTCAGGCAAAAGGATCGTATTTGGACAATTCTCTGAAGAGCGTAAAGCACCGAAGGAACAATTAGGTATTGTTTAGTTTATATTTGGACTAAAAAATAACTTAAGAATCTCTTAGGTAAAACAACAGAGCTAACTTGTGGCAACGTGGCGTTGACATTGGTGAGTTCTGTTTTTGTTTTGTCTGTTTGTCTACCTGTCTGCGTGCAAGGCACAGGCAGGCGATGTACAGGTAGATTGTGCATAGACAAGTATATATTTTGAAATATTATGGAAGTATATATTGTGAGGTGTACTACGCTAATGGCAACAATTGTTACAAATAATCTACTGGTTTTAAAAAAAATGAACGATAAAATTGCAGTTGATTTTAAAGATACTGATTTAATTGGAATCCTCACAGAGACTAGGAATAGAATACATAGGGGGCACGTGCTCTTAAGTCATCCACTTTCAGGGAGCATAAAACCAAATGAGACGGTATATAAGAGTCTAATAATTTCAGACGATAAAGCAGAATTAGACTTAGATTCGCTTAGGTTGATAGAATCGGCGATAGAAACCACTTTGAAATTTATAGGTATGAAAGAATACAAATGGAATAGCAGGACTTTAGAAGATTTTCAGGAAATCGATTTCACGCTAATTAGTAGTGCAGTAGAAAGTATGATTTAAGCTTTAGCCGAGACAAGGGGACAGGGACTTGTCTGGCGTGAAAAGTTAAGCACGACCAGACAAGTCCCTGTCCCCTTGTCTCGACCTAAGATGAAATACAAAAATGAATAAGTGAGGTGGAATTATGGAAAAAATTTATGATGTAATTATTGTTGGGGCAGGACCAGCAGGTTTATCAGCAGGACTTTATGCTGCAAGAGGAAAAATGTCTACACTGATTTTAGAAAAAGAGAAAATTGGTGGTCAAATTGTTACTACTGAAGAAGTGGCTAATTACCCAGGCTCAGTTCTTAATGCAACAGGTCCAAGCCTTGTCGCAAGAATGATTGAACAGTGCAATGAATTTGGTGCCGTAATTGAAAAAGATGCTATTAACGAAGTAAAGCTAGACGGGAAAATCAAGGAATTAGTTGGCGAGAAAGCTATCTACCGTACAAAAACTGTTATTCTGGCTTCAGGTGTCAGCCCAAGGCTTATGAATGTGCCAGGAGAGAAAGAATTTACAGGTAAAGGCGTGTCATATTGTGCAACTTGCGATGCGGATTTTTTCACCGACTTAGAAATATTTGTAATAGGCGGTGGCGACTCAGCCGTAGAAGAAGCGCTGCATTTAACAAAATTTGCAAGGAAGGTCACCATTGTACATAGACGTGATGAGTTAAGAGCGGCAAAATCAATACAAGAGAAAGCGTTTAAGCATGAAAAAATTGACTTTATTTGGTGTACGACAGTAAAAGAGATAAAAGGGGATGGAATCGTAGAAAGCGTTGTTTTTGAAAACTTGAAAACAGGAGAGATTATGGAACATCATGCTGACGAAGAAGATGGAATGGTAGGAGTATTCGTGTTTATAGGATATATTCCTCAAACTTCACTAGTGAAAGACATATTAGAATTAGATAGAACTGGGTATATTAAGACCGACGACAATATGAAAACAAGTATAGCAGGTGTGTTCGTGGCGGGAGATTGCCGTGTGAAGTCACTAAGGCAAGTAGTAACAGCAGTTTCAGATGGCGCAATTGCAGCTATTCAAGCTGAAAAATATATTGTAGACGCTTTTGAAGAATAGAACATTTTGAGGAGGTGAAAAAGATGGTGGAATTAAATAAGGAAAATTTTGAAGCTGAAGTTTTGAAAACAGAAGGTCTTGTATTAGTTGATTTTTGGAGCGATGGTTGTGAACCTTGCAAAGCTTTAATGCCTGACATATTAGCTTTAGAAAAACAGTATTCAAAAAAAGTGAAATTTACAAAAATAAACACTACTAAAGCTCGAAGATTAGCTATTAAAGAAAGAGTTTTAGGTCTTCCGACAGTTTGCATCTATAGTGATGGAGTGAAGGTTGGAGAGGTTACAAAAGATGATGCAAAAAAAGATAAGATTGAAGAAATGATAAAGAAACATTTATAACTTTTTAGTTTCAAGATAATGTATTTCTTGCTTTCAAAATTAAAGGGAGGTGAAGTATATGCGTTTAGAACTAGGTAATATTTTTATTAAAGACGTAAAATTTTCCAACACAACAAGAGTCGACAGCGGTGTTCTTTACATTAACAAAGAAGAAATCTTAAAAGAAATTGGTGGGGATGAGCATGTAAAAAACATCGACATTGAGTTGGCACACCCTGGTGACGAAATCAGAATTACTCCTGTGAAAGATGTTATTGAACCGAGAGTAAAAGTGGAAGGACCAGGCGGAATATTTCCTGGGATACTAAGTAAAGTTGACACAGTAGGTAGTGGGCGTACTCATGCTTTAAAAAATGTGGCTATTGTTACTGCAGGAAAGATAGTAGGTTTTCAAGAAGGAATAATTGACATGACAGGTATTGGAGCTAAGTACACACCGTTTTCAAAAAATCATAATGTTGTAGTAATTGCTGAGCCTGTTGATGGACTAAAGCAGTATGACCATGAAGCAGCAGTAAGAATGATTGGACTTAAGGCGGCAGCATATTTAGGTGAAATTGCAAAAGATATTACCCCAGATGAAGTGAAAACATATGAAACAGAGCCTATTTTGGATTCAGTTAAAAAGTATCCTGATTTACCTAAGGTAGGGTACGTATATATGTTGCAAACACAAGGACTATTGCATGATACTTATGTATATGGAGTAGATGCCAAAAAGATTGTTCCAACGCTACTATACCCTACAGAAATAATGGATGGAGCAATTATTAGTGGAAACTGCGTGTCTGCATGCGATAAAAATCCAACTTATGTTCATTTGAACAATGGAATTATTGAAGAACTTTATGCAAAACATGGTAAAGAAATTAATTTTGTTGGTGTAATAATAACTAATGAGAATGTTTTCTTAGCTGATAAAGAAAGATCATCTAATTGGACAGCTAAACTATGCAGATTTTTAGGTTTAGACGGTGTTGTAATATCACAAGAAGGGTTTGGAAATCCTGATACAGATCTAATAATGAATTGTAAAAAAATTGAGCGAGAAGGCATAAAGACTGTTATAGTGACTGACGAATTTGCAGGAAGAGACGGAGCATCCCAATCACTTGCGGATGCTGACGAAAAAGCTGATGCTGTTGTTACAAATGGAAATGCAAATGAAACAATAATTCTTCCACCAATGAAAAAAATCATTGGTATGACAGATTACGTTGATGTAATTGCAGGTGGATTTGATGGCAGTTTAAGACCAGATGGTAGCATCGAAGTTGAAATTCAAGCAATTACAGGCGCTACGAACGAAACTGGTTACGTTACATTGTCAACAAAGGGATTTTAGTTTGATGATATAAGGAAATAGACAATTATAGGATTTATCTATCCGCCCTACAGAGCCCTCTAAAGGAGGAGAAAAAGGGTGAGCGTTCACAAAAAATAATATATACACCAAAAGAGAGGATGGTTTGATGTCATTTTTTGATGGTAAAAAAGTTATCATTATAGGAGATAGAGACGGAATACCTGGGCCAGCAATTGAAGAATGTCTAAAGACAACTGAAGCAGAAATTGTATTCTCGGCAACAGAGTGCTTTGTCTGAACGGCCGCAGGTGCTATGGATTTGGAAAACCAAAAGAGAGTTAAGGATATAGTTGAGAAACACGGTGAGGAGAATGTAATAGTTCTTCTAGGTGCGGCAGAAGCAGAAGCTTCTGGCTTAGCAGCAGAAACCGTAACAAACGGAGATCCTACTTTTGCAGGTCCATTAGCAGGAGTCCAGTTAGGACTAAGAGTTTATCATGTAGTAGAGGAACAGTTTAAAGGTGAAGTCGATGCAGACACTTACGAAGATCAAATTGGTATGATGGAAATGGTACTTGATGTTGATGAAATAGTTAGCGAGATGACAGAAATAAGAAATGAATTTTGTAAATTTAACGATTAGGGCTTGTGATGACATAAGCCCATAGTATCATATCATTTCCTGAAAACAGGAGAGGGGGTAAAGTATGAGTAAAAAAAGAGTTGTTCATTATATTAATCAGTTTTTCGCTGGCATCGGAGGAGAAGAAAAAGCTGATATTAAGCCTGAAATAAGGGAAGGGTTTGTTGGTCCAGGAATGGCAATTAATAAGGCTATTAACCAAGAAGCTGAAATTGTAGCCACAGTTGTTTGTGGAGACTCATATTTCAATGAAAACTTAGAAGAAGCTAAGGAAACTATTATTAAAATGGTTAAAGAGTACAAACCAGACTTATTTATTGCTGGACCTGCATTTAATGCTGGAAGATATGGAGTTGCTTGTGGAGCCGTTTCAGAAGCAATTAAAAAGGAATTAAATATTCCTGTAATCTCAGGTATGTATATAGAAAATCCAGGGGCAGATATGTACAAGAAGAGTATTTACATTGTTGAAACTGGTAATTCTGCAGCAACCATGAGAAAAGCAGTGCCTGCAATGGCAAATTTAGCAGTGAAAATGCTTAAAGGTGAAGAGATTGGTGCGCCCGATGAAGACAAGTATATCCCTCGAGGAATAAGGAAAAACTTCTTTGCAAAAGATAAAGGTTCTAAAAGAGCCGTTGATATGCTTATGAAGAAATTAAAAGGGGAACCATTCGTAACTGAATACCCTATGCCAAATTTTGATAGAGTTGAGCCAAGTGCAGCAGTAAAAGACTTAACTAAAGTAAAAATTGCTATAGTAACTTCAGGCGGAATAGTGCCAAAAGGCAATCCAGACAGAATTGAATCTTCAAGTGCATCAAAATATGGCGGGTATGATATAAGTGGATTCACAAACTTAACAGAAGAAAGCCATGAAACTGCACATGGTGGCTATGACCCAGTGTATGCAAATATTGATCCTGACAGAGTTATCCCTGTTGACGTACTTAGAGATTTAGAAAAAGAAGGAGTTATTGGTGAACTTCACAAATACTTCTACACTACTGTTGGAAATGGTACATCAGTAAATAGTTCTAAGGAATTCGCTTCAGACATCGCTAAAAAATTACAAAATGATGGTATAGATGCAGTTATTCTAACATCTACGTGAGGCACTTGTACACGTTGCGGTGCAACAATGGTGAAAGAAATTGAAAAAACAGGAATCCCTGTAGTTCACATTTGTACAGTAGTGCCAATATCATTAACGGTTGGAGCTAATAGAATTGTTCCTGCGTTTGCTATTCCTTATCCACTAGGAAATCCTGAGTTGGATGAAAAAGATGAGAAAGCCTTAAGACGAAAAATAGTTGAGAAATCTTTGGAAGCATTGCAAACAGAAGTTGATGGGCAAACAGTGTTTGAAGATTAGCAGCAGGGAAAGACAGGGGACGGTTCTCTGTCTTTTTTTTAAAAAGGTTGAAGAAGAGAAGACGGAGAACCGTTCCTTGTCTTTTCCAAAAGTATAGAGAGAGGTGACTTTCAAATGTCAGATTACGCAGTAATAAAAGGTACAAGCTATATTTTAGCTCACACTCCTGACATGATTTTACATAATGGAACTACCCAAACAATGGAGAGATTGGCTAGTCCGCAGTCTGAGTATTTAAAGCAAATACCAAATTATCTTAGATCTTTTGATGAAGTGCTGAGCTATCCGCCAAATCAAGTGTATGTAGGAAATAATAAACCAGAAGAACTTCATAAGTACGAAAAACCTTGGTTTGACAAAAAAATTGAAGCTGCTAGTAGATATGGCTGGTTCGGCGAAATCATGCCACAAGATGAATTCTTAGCGCTAATCAAAATGGTAGATGTATTCGATTTAGTGTTACTAGAAAAAAGCTTCACAAACGTAGCAAAAAAGAAAATTAATAATCACCCAATGATGACTTCGAATTTGAAATCAAGACTTAAAGATGGCGAAGACATTGCAGTAATAGAAAAATTTATTAAAGAACAACAGGCAGAAGCTCTTTATCATGACAGTAAACTTGTAGGTTGTGTAAAGCGTGCTCACGAAATCGATGTTAACCTTAATGCACATGTAATTCATGAGAATTTGATTTCAAAGGCTTCGGGGGTTTTAGCGTTTCTTAACCTAATTAGTAAAAATGATATTGATGTGGATTCAATTGACTATGTTATTGAATGCTCGGAGGAAGCGTGTGGTGATATGAATCAAAGAGGTGGCGGGAACTTTGCTAAAGCGATAGCAGAAATGGGCGGAGCAGTAAACGCAACAGGCTCAGATATTAGAGCTTTTTGCGCAGCGCCAGTGCATGCACTAATTACAGCGTCTGCATTAGTAAAATCAGGTACATTTAAAAATGTTGTAATTGTTGCAGGAAGCGCTGTAGCAAAACTTGGGATGAACGGTAAAGATCATGTTAAAAAAGGGATCCCTATACTAGAAGATGTGCTAGGCGGTTTTGCGGTATTAATAAGTGAAAATGATGGAGTAAATCCTGTTGTGCGCACCGATTTAGTAGGAAGTCATAAAGTTGGAACAGGCTCATCACCGCAAGCGGTTATGACTTCATTAATAGCAGATCCACTTGATAAAGGTGGCTTGAAAATTACTGATGTGGATAAATATTCAGTAGAAATGCAAAATCCCGACATAACTAAGCCAGCAGGAGCTGGAGATGTTCCAGAGTCTAATTATAAAATGATTGCAGCATTAGGAGTTAAGAGAAAAGAACTCGAAAGAAAAGATATAGCAACGTTTGCAAAAGAACATGGTATGCCAGGTTGGGCACCGACACAAGGGCATATTCCATCAGGAGTACCCTATATTGGACATGCTAGAGAAGCACTTTTAAACGGTGATATTGAAAGAACGATGGTAGTTGGAAAAGGAAGCCTGTTTTTAGCTCGGATGACAAATCAATTTGACGGTGTATCAGTAATAATTGAAAAGAACATAGTTGGAGCAGATGAGAAAGCAACAGGTATTTCAGAAGATGAAGTGAAAAAGATGATAGCAGAAGCAATGAGAAACTTTGCATCACACTTATTAGAAGGATAGGGGTGAATCATGTGGAAAATAAAGAAGTCAAAGAAATGATAAGTAAAGTATTTTCAAATATTGCTGATGGCATTGAAACAGGTCAGTTTGGCAAAAATATTAAAATCGGGATAACTACACTAGGTAGTGAGCATGGCACCAGCAATATAGTCAAGGGAGCAGAGCAGGCTTCAAAGAACTCAACAGGATATAATGTAGTTTTAATAGGTCCAAAAGTAGATACGCAGCTTGAAGTGATAGAAGCCATGACAGAAGATGAAATGCATACGAAGATGGAAGAGTTGTTAAAAGAAAAATATATTGATGCATGCGTAACTATGCATTATAATTTTCCAATTGGAGTTTCTACTGTAGGTAGAGTTGTAACTCCAGGCAAAGGAAGAGAAATGTTTATTGCTACAACTACAGGCACATCAGCGATTACTAGAGTAGAAGCAATGGTTAAAAACGCAATTCATGGAATTATTGCGGCAAAAGCTATAGGAATTTCTTCGCCGACAGTTGGAATTTTGAACGTAGATGGGGCAAGACAAGTAGAGAGAGTTCTGAAAGAACTTGACACTAATGGCTATAAGATTAACTTTGCTGAAGGCATGCGTGCTGACGGGGGTTCAATTATGAGAGGTAATGATTTACTTGCAGGAACGCCAGACATAATGCTGCAAGATACGCTAACTGGGAATATTTTAATGAAGATGTTTTCAGCTTTCACCACTGGTGGGGATTATGAAGCATCAGGCTATGGATATGGACCTGGAATAGGTGAAGGGTATGATGATACTATACTTATTTTATCAAGAGCTTCGGGAATTCCAGTAGTAACAGGGGCAATTAGGTATGCTGTAGACTTAGTGAGAGGTGACATTCAAAAAGTAGTTAAAGAAGAATTTGAGGCAGTTAATAAGGCTGATCTAAAGAGTATATTAGCTTCTTTGAATAAGGATACAAAAAAACCTCCGAAGGATGAAAATGAAGTTGATTCGCCTCCTAAGGAGATAGTTACAGGCTCATTAGCAGGTATTGACATTATGGATTTAGAGGAAGCAGTAAAAGAACTATGGCGTAAAGGAATTTACGCTGAAAGTGGAATGGGTTGTACTGGTCCGATAGTAATGGTAAGCGAAGCAAAAATTGAAGAATCAATAAAAATCTTGAAAGGACTAGAGTACCTACCAAAAGATTATTCACATTGTTAGACAAGATTCAAAACTCTGGATTGTGAGGGAATATTTCCTTGGAACCCAGAGTTTTTTCATGTAAATTAGAGAATTGTTATGATTTTACCTGTTACAGTTCAGAGATAAATATTTAGCATCCCCTGTGACACCCGCTATACGTCAGTTAATGCAGATTCTCACTTCGCTTCGCTCCTCAGGGTGACGTCAAAACAGAAGACATGTCTTCTGCGGGTTAGCTCAGGGTGACATGTTGGGGGGCGTTCACCCAGGCTATTCGACACATATTTCGCCTCTGAACTGTAACATTTCACCTATGCAAACAAGATTTTTTCTCAATAATGCTTGACAAAAACAAGATCGAATGATATCCTATATATAGGTTCCTGCAATACAGAAACTGATTCCGATAGACGGAAATGCAAAAAGAAGAGTGAACTACATAGTATTCTGTAAGAATATATTTTTTTTGAATTTGAGAACGTTTGCACGAAATGCCTGTTCTTAGTTATCTTGTGAATTAATCAAAGTAATATTGATTTGAAGAATAAGGATATAGGTGCTTATCAAAGGTCTAAAAGCACCCTAAGTTGTTTAGAGAGCAAAAAAGAGGATGAACGATTTTGTCTGGTGCAAACCAGTAGAATAAATGCTTTGAGTGCAAAAGTGCGTTAAAACTTTTGACACTAACTGACTTTAGAGAGGAATGTTTATATGAGTTCTGCATTAGAGGGTGTTAGGATATTAGATTTAACTAGAGTATTAGCAGGCCCATATGCTACGATGATACTTGCAGACTTAGGAGCGGATGTTGTCAAAATAGAGATGCCAGAAATAGGCGATGATTCAAGGCATTTTGGTCCGCATATCAAAGGTGAAAGTGCGTATTTTATGAGTATCAACAGAAATAAAAGGAGCATGGCTCTGAATCTGAAAAAAGAAGAGGGGAAGAAACTATTCCTTAAAATGATTAAGAAATTTGACGTTGTAGTTGAAAACTTTAGGCCTGGCACTATGGAAAAATTAGGTTTAGGATATGACATGCTTAAAACTATAAATCCTAAACTAGTATATGCAGCTACGTCAGGCTACGGTCATACTGGACCATATAGTAAAAGACCAGCATATGATGCAGTAGTACAAGCTATGGGCGGATTAATGAGTATTACAGGAGAGCTAGGTGGAAAACCGACAAGAGTTGGCTCGTCCATTGGTGATATTACAGCTGGTCTGTTTACTACAATCGCCATACTAACTGCTTTAACAAATAGGAGTACGACAGGAAAAGGACAAAAGGTAGACATAGCAATGCTTGATTGTAAAGTTGCAATACTTGAAAATGCAATTGCTAGATTTACAGTAAGTAACGAAATACCGAAGCCTATAGGAAACAAACATTCAGCAATAGTACCTTTTGAGACATTTGAAACGAAAGATGGAGAAATAATGATTGCTGTTGGAAATGATGTGATTTGGAGCAGATTCTGCGAGGCAATTAATATAACAGAACTAGTAGATGATGACAGATTTCGTACTAACGTTTTAAGAAACGAAAATCATGGCATTTTAATACCGCTTATATTAAAAAAAATTAAAAACAAGACAACTGAAGAATGGCAAAATGTTTTGGACAATTTTGGAGTGCCTAACGGACCGATAAACACAATTGATAAAGTAATAAAAGACCCTCAAATTATTGATAGAGAAATGATTGTAGAAGTTGAGCATCCAATAGCAGGTATAGTTAAAGTGCCTGGCATACCAATCAAATTTAGCGAGACACCAGGTGAAATTAATAGATGCGCACCACTGTTAGGCGAGCATACTAGAGAAGTACTTAAAGAAGTACTAGGGTATGATGAGAATAGAATAAAGAGTTTATTTGAATATGGGATATTTTAAATTGACATTCAGCTAACGCTTCTTTCGCTTCTGCAAATCAATTTACGAGGTTTCAAGAGAATAATCCTTTGAAATACCTCGGGCTTTATGCCCATTGGTTAGAATCGGAGATTCTTTTATTTTACTTTTACAATACAATATCCTCCCAACCTAATTTTCTTGATATTTTCTTTGCTGCATTTATAACTGACGAAATTTTGTCAGTTATATCTTTTTTTATAATCCTAGTCGAAGGACCAGATAATGATATAGCAGCTATTGCTTTATTATTATAGTCGAATACAGGTGCTGCTATAGAAGCTACGCCTTCTGCACGTTCTCCATCGCTTACTGCATACCCTTTTGAACGAAGTTCAGCTAAGTGGTAGTCAGTTAGTTTCTTATTGTCACTTATTATTTTTTGCGCTACATCCTTCTCCATATGGGCCAAAAGTAAACGCCCAGGAGCTCCTGCGTCTAAAGGAAGCCTATCGCCAATATTAATAACTCTTCTAAGATCGTACGTTGTCTCTACTCTTTCTATGCATATACGATAGCCGTTATTGACTACATATATACTTGCTGTTTCATTATGAATATCTTTAAGCTCAGATAAAGAAGGGTAGGCTATTTTGCGTAAATTACTATTCAAATTGTATGAACTTATATTGCCAAGCTGGATAACTTTATATCCTAAATAGTATTTCTTATTGTCAATACTTCTTTCCAAATAAGAATTTCTTTCTAAAGTAGAAACTATTCTATGGACTGTACTAGGGGACAAACCAGTGAGCTGAGATAGTTCGATAAAGGACAGTTCGGGTTTATCCTGCTTAAAGCATTCCAAAAGAGAGAAAGCTCTTTCGATTGAACGTACATTTGATACTTTTTCAGACATTTTATCACTCCATATATTCTCTTAAAGGTTAAGTTCTACATGCAATAATCATTATATTATCAAACCAAACAATTGTCAAAAAATATTGACACCATCTTGTTAAAAAAACTGTGTAGAAAACAAACAAAACGTCTGCATAGAGCGGCATTAATGCATTCAATTAAACCCTAGCAAAAAAATACATTTTATTTTTCGAAAAAAATGCAGGATTGTTTGGATAAGTGTAGAACAGTATATAATGATACATTATAAAATTTGAGGAGGAATTTGAATGTTTAAGAAAATTTTTGTTTTGACTCTAGTTGTAGTTATGGTGGCAACTGCGTTATTTGGTTGTGCACCTAAAGAAGACCCAGAGCCTGTCGAAGAAGACGCTAAGGTTGAAGAAGACGCTAAGGTCGAAGAAGATGCTAAGGTCGAAGAAGATGCTAAGGTTGAAGAACCAATCAGAATAGGAATTGTATATTCTGTAGGCGGAAGAGGAGATTTGTCATTTAATGATGCAGCATTTGTAGGACTTGAGAGGGCGGCTAAAGAACTTAATATCGAATTTACAGAAATTGAGCCCGTAGAGATTGCGAAAATGGAAACATCACAAGACTTCTTAGCTCAAGAAGGGTATGATTTGGTTATTGTTGTAGGTTTCTTGCAAGCGGACGCTTTAAAAGTAGTTTCTGAAAGATACCCCGATACTAAATTTGCTATAATCGATTCTGTCGTGGATATGCCAAATGTTGCTTCATTAGTATTTAAGGAACATGAGGGATCATTTCTTGTTGGCGCTGCAGCAGGGTTAATGACTGAGAGTAACATAGTCGGATTTATGGGTGGTATGGACATACCTTTAATTAATAAGTTTCAAGCTGGGTATGAAGCAGGTGTAGCACATGTAAATCCTGATGCGGAAGTGAAGGTTGTGCATGTTGCTACTGACGGTTCAGGCTTTAGAGATCCAGCTAGAGGGAAAGAACTTACTTTGATACAAATTGCAGATGGAGCAGATGTAGTGTATCATGCCGCTGGTTCAAGTGGTCTGGGTCTGATTGAAGCTGCGGTAGAAAAAGGTGTTTTTGCTATAGGTGTAGATGCAGATCAAAACCATATTGCCCCAGAGACAGTATTGGCAAGTATGATTAAAAGAGTAGATGTAGCTGTGTTTGAAGCAATTAAAACAGTAGTCGAAGATAGATTCGAGGCTCGTGTGCATGTATTTGGTATTGCTGAAGATGGAGTGGGAATATGTGGTAATTTAGGAGAACACGCATCAGATGAAGTAATAGCAACAATAGCTGATCTTAAGCAGAAGATAATTGATGGAGATATAGTCGTTCCTGACACACCAAAATAGTATTAACATTGATAAACCTAACTTAGTATTAAGAGTGCTGTAAGATAGTAGCACTCTTAATATTGGTTTGAAAAAACCTTGAGTTATTTGAGATGACGTTTGCTGAAGAGGAGTGAATCATCGAGTGGAGCAAATTCTAGAAATGGTAAATATAGTAAAAACCTTTCCAGGTGTAGTTGCCAATAATAAGGTTTCGTTTGAAGTGAGAAAAAGGGAAATACATGCTTTAGTGGGAGAAAATGGTGCTGGCAAAACTACCCTTATGAACATACTATATGGTTTATATAAACCAGACGGAGGCGATATTATCATAGCTGGGGAAAAAACGAGTATTGATTCCCCAATAGTTGCTATAGAAAAAGGCATAGGTTTGGTGGCACAGCATTTTATGCTTATAGAGCCGTTGACAGTAGCCGAGAACATAATACTGGGCTTGGAGACAAGAAAAAATAAAATCTTTACTGATATGAGAAAAGCAAATCAAAAAGTAAAGGAACTTTCAGAGTTATATGGTCTGGAAGTAGACCCGACTGCCAGAATAATGGATATTTCAGTAGGTGTACAGCAAAGAGTTGAAATTCTGAAAATTTTATATAGAGAGGCTCAAATCTTGATACTAGATGAGCCAACAGCGGTTTTAACACCTCAAGAAACCAAAGAGCTCTATAAGGTGTTGTTTTCACTGAAAGAAATGGGTAAATCAGTTGTTTTTATTACACATAAGCTAAATGAGGTCATGGATATTTCTGATAGAGTTACTGTACTCCGAGGAGGAAAAGCTATCGGAACAGTTAATACCTCGGAAACTGATGCTACTCAACTTGCAAGTATGATGGTTGGACGAGAAGTTCTAATGAGGGTGAAAAAAGAGGGGAAAAAACTAGGGGAAGCAGTTCTAGAATTAAGAAAAGTATCGGCTGTAGATAGCAGAAAATTGCCCGCTTTAAAGAATGTGTCCTTAGAAATAAGAGCGGGAGAAATATTAGGAATAGCAGGGGTACAAGGCAACGGGCAGACAGAATTAGTAGAAGTGTTGACTGGTTTACGAAAAGCTACTAGTGGAGAAGTCATGCTTAAAGGCGATAGCATTATAAATAAAAACTCGCGTAGCATTAGAGAATTAAGAGTTGCTCATATACCAGAAGATAGGAATAAAAGAGGGTTGATATTAGATTATGATGTAGCAGATAATCTTATTCTTGGACCCCACTATAAACCTCCTTTTACTTATAGAGGCAAGAGAAACTTACAAAATGTGTGGCAAAATGCTAGAAATCTCATTGCAGAATTTGATATTCGTACCCCAAGTTACGATACTAAAGCAGAAACCCTTTCAGGAGGGAATCAGCAAAAAATAGTAGTCGCCCGCGAATTAGGTGGAGATATTTCATTGCTCGTTGTGTCACAACCTACGAGAGGTCTGGACATAGGAACGATTGAGTTTATTCATAAAAGAATTCTTGAATTAAGGGATAAAGGAGTAGCGATATTATTAGTTTCAGCGGAATTAACAGAAATAATGTCACTTAGCGACAGGATTGCAGTAATGTATGATGGCAATATAGTGGGCATTTTACAAGATGAGGAAGCGAAGGAGGAGCAAATAGGCATGATGATGACAGGAATAAGTAAGGTTGATGCGCTGAGAGGTGAAGAAAGTGACTAACACACGGAAAGGGAAGTGTGCGAAGTATTTTGAGGTTGCACTTTATCCTGTTATAGCAACTTGCCTAGCTTTACTTGTTGGAGTTATTATAATGCTTGTAACGGGACATAATCCAGTTGATGCTTATTTAGCGCTTTTTGAAGGAGCTTTTGGTAGTAGTGTTGCAATAGCTGAAACTTTGTCGAGGTCAACACCTTTGTTTTTAACAGGACTTGCAGTTGCGTTTGCTTTTAAATGCGGGTTATTTAATATCGGGGTTGAGGGTCAACTTCACGTTGGTGCGATGGCAGCAGCAGTGGTTGGCTGTTATCTCACAGGACTTCCAGCAATAGCGCATATCCCTTTAACGCTTTTGGCGGCAGCTGTTGTTGCCGGGATATGGGCGGGCGTACCAGGGTATTTAAAAGCAAGGTTTAGAACGCATGAAGTTATTAATACTATTATGATGAATCATATTGCAATAGCCTTGGTTTCTTATTTAGTTGTACATGTTTTTAGGGCTCCAGGCGTGATTCCAAGAACGTCAACTATTTTGCCGAGTGCACAATTATATCGCTTTATAGAATTTTCACGTCTTAATATAGGTCTATTTATGGCTATGATTGCTTTGTATTTAATTTACTATCTACTCTGGAAAACCAATGTAGGATATGAAATTAGGGCGGTGGGACATAATGATAAAGCAGCAGAATGTGCTGGTATCAATGTAAAAAGAAATATTGTTATGGCAATGGTAATTAGTGGCATGCTAGGTGGACTAGCAGGCGCGGAAAGAATTATGGGTTTGCATTTAAGCTTTATACAGGGATTCTCCCCAGGATATGGTTTTGAAGGGATAGCAGTAGCGCTTTTAGGAAGAAATCATCCACTTGGGATATTGTTTTCTGCAATTTTATTTGGAGCGCTTGCAAACGGAGGCTTCCGTATGTCTATGGCAACTGCGGTTCCGACCGATTTAGCTACTGTTATACAGGCCGTAGTTGTTTTTTTTGTCGCAGCAGAACAGTTAGCTAAACTATTTATAAAACGTCGTAAAAAAGGGAGGTTGGCAGAATGAACTTAATTGAACGAATATTTGATGTCACCATAGTTATGGTAACTATTCGAATGGCCACACCTCTTATTATTGCAGGTATAGGTGGCATGTTTTCTGAGCGTTCAGGCGTAATAAATATAGCATTAGAAGGGAAAATGCTATTTGGGGCATTTAGCTCAGTGGCAATATCTTATTATACTGGGAACCCTTGGCTGGGAGCCGCTGGTGCGATATTGATAGGAGGTCTGATTGGGTTTTTACACGCTGTTGTTAGTATAAAATTTAACGCTAATCAAGTGGTTAGCGGTGTTGCTATAAATATTTTAGCGATTGGTTTAACTGCATTTTTGCTTGAGACGTTCTTTCACGTTTCTGGCACCACTCCAACAGTTGCTAAATTACCAGTATGGGGTGGCTTTAGCCCAATTGTTTACTTTGTAGCTGTTTTAGTTGTGTTTAGTCACATTACACTCTTTTATACTCCTTTTGGACTGAGACTTATTGCGGCAGGAGAACATCCTAAGGCGCTTGAAACTGCGGGCGTGAATGTAATTAAAATAAGATATCTAGGTGTAATAATTAGTGGTTGCCTAGCAGGTCTTGCTGGAGCACAACTTTCTATAGGTACAATGTCCTTGTTTGTTGAAGGGATGACAGCTGGGAGAGGATTTATTGCTTTAGCAGCGTTAATTTTTGGCAAATGGACCCCTTTAGGAATACTAGGCTCATGTTTACTTTTTGGGTTTACTGATGCTTTAGGAATGAGGTTGGCTGGATTAGGAATTGGACTACCAACTCAATTTATACAAATGCTGCCATTTGTTGTTACGATGATTGCTTTGGTAAGCTTTGTGGGTAGGGCGAGACCTCCCAAAGCTATTGGTATGTCATATCAAAAAGAGTAATTCACGAAGAGTTTGGACAAAAAAAGGAAAGACAGGGGACGGTTCTCTGTCTTTTTTTGTGGAAAATCTGAATTAAACCTAGATTATAAAATGTATTTAACTTTGAGTAGACCGATGTTTTTTGCTATTTTAACAAGCTCTAGCACTTCTTCATCGCTTGGTATTTGATCTTTAATTAGCTTCGTTTGCTCTTTTTTTTAAACCTAACGTATGGACTTTAATTAGTTTATAAGTAACATCAGGATAGTTTTTAAGTGTTTTTGCGACTGTAATTACAGTGTTTTTGCTATCGTCATAATCACCTATGATTACAGGTCTAACTTCTTCTACTTTGTTTAAATTCAATAGATGAACTAGATTTTCTAAACAGCCCTTTAATTGTGTGCGACATAAAGATTTAGTTTGGTGGATTGATTTAATATCAAATAGGAAATTGTCTGTTTCTTTTATTAAATCAATTAAATTCTCTCCATTATAAAACCCATTTGTGTCGACATAGCAAGTTATGCCCAATTCTTTGACTTTCTTAAATAATTTAAGCAAAAAATCTTTGTATAAAGTTGGTTCCCCGCCTGATATTGTAATGCCTCTTATAAAAGGCTTATATCTTTTTACAACCTGAAATAATTCTTCGACAGTATACTTTTTAGTCTTAGGTGATGATTGGTACTTACTTAAATTAATGCAATTATCACAAAATGTACATTTATCTTCATTATAATGAATTTTATTGTATAAATATGTTAATGCGTTCTGGTCGCAAACTTCAATGCATTCTCTGCATTCATTACACAAGTTTATTGTCTCACTATTATGGCAATATATACAATTTACATTACAGCCTTGAACAAAAATTGCACATCTATTTCCAATTCCGTCCACAGTAGAGAAGGGTATTATCTTATTTACAATAATATCTCTCATTATTTACGAATCCTTCTTTGGAAGACTTTAGAATTATCATTGGTTCCCTTTGCTAATATAGCTGTATCTCTTAATACCACTTCCCCTCTCTCTACTTTATTGACTTCACTTCTTTTAACTAAATATCCAGTAACACGAACAAGATCTGAGTTCTGCAAATAGGTAGTTATATATCTATAATTCATTTCCATAGCTCCATTTATGATATCTAGCACAGCATCTAAATTTCCTAAGTATGTTTGGTCGAATGCAAAAAGGTCACCAGTGCCAGAAACAAAATATTTATGAAACTGCGCTGCTTGTTTTATGTGAACATGCAAATCAGGTTCTTCACCAATAGGGATTCTGTGAGCAGGGGTGTTATAATTATCTTCATCACTTAAATTAGCCCCTACTTGCGCGTGTAGCAGATATTTCTCTTTTGTTCGTTCAACATAAACACCTTTATGCGAATTAACATTACTTGCTATTGTTTGCATTATGTGATGAGCAATTTCATCGCCTTCACTTGATAATCCAAAGCGCTCGGCTTTTCCTTCTGAGGCTAAAAAATGATTAACTGCATCAGCTAACCCGACAATTCCTGCCATAGCTGTGAAATTGTCTCTACTTATAAAACTTTCTTTTACTAGAAATGATGTTTCGAAAAAACTAGATTCTTCTACTAAGAACTTTATTCTTTTGTCTATCATATTCAACATGAGCTTAGTAACTTTTGGCAATGTAATCTCAATAAACTCTTTGAATGTTTTAGACGCTTTTGCTATTGTACCGAGTCTGAGTCTAAGTAATGTATAAGCACCGCCTGACATTGGCAAAGCGTTGTAACAACTTACTATAGCGTGTTCTCCCATATCCTTATGATACAGATTTTCGTTACTAAAAGAGGGTTTAGAAGCTTTTAAGCAGGCTTTTACTGCAGTAAGTGCAAAATCTTTATCTGTAACTTTACTATTATATCTTAATGTTATGTTCGGAGTAGGGTTTTTAAGTTCTAGTATAGTTTTAATTATTAGTTCGCCTGCCTTTGTTTTATTTGGTCCAATATTCGCATGACAGAAGGAATCTACTATGGTTTTATCAATATGATTTAAGAATCGTTTTATCTTTATATAATCAGTTTGCTCATCTGTAATAAATGGATCAATTAATGTATCAATATTTCCGATGTACACTGGAAATGAAGTTATCGAAGGCACATGATTATATAGAATTAATAAGCCGTCAAGTAATTCATCTATATTCTTTGGTGCACTTATATCTAAGAATTTACATCCTTTTTTTACAAAAGTGCTGTAATCGGCAACGATATATCTTGGTCTATAGATTGCGTAGCCTTCATTTAAATCACATATCATATGATTTTCAAGGTGTATAATTTCTTCATTTGTATATCTTAATATTTCTCTGGATTCTAATAGCCTTTCAGAAATATTGGCTAAATTAAATAGCTTCTGCTGATAAGTAAGAGCTTTATTTTTCACTATATCAATTATGTCTTTTTTATCAGATATCATAGAAACAACTCCAATTCTAACTTAATGTCATATAAAAGGATCTTCGCTTCAAATTCAAGGTTTATTCTGAGAGGGTAAAGAGGCAGACATGAAGCCTAAACTATTCTACCAAATTTCTATTTTTGTAAAATAATATTTTGTTGATTTTATGACCTACAAAAGAGTATTTACCTGTATTTGGGCGATTTTTCACTAACAAAATAATAACAGTTAATTTGTGATTTTGCAAGAATTATTCACTGGGATTTTGGTGTTTTTCTTTAAGCAGGGCATCTTATACCGTCACTTAAATTTGCAAGAAGCGTGCCAATAGAATTTAGTGTTTATTTTTAACGTGAAAAGTGTTATAATAGAATTAATCAATGAACGTTGAAGGTGATATTATGCAAATGGGACAAACACAAAATTTAATACAAACACAAAAATTAATTATGACTCCTCAGTTAAAACAGTCTATTAAAATATTACAACTTAACTCATTAGATTTAAGGCAGTTTATTATGAAGGAGTTCATTACTAATCCAATTCTAGAGATAGAAGAGCATACAATGAGTGATTCTAGCGAGCATAGTGAAAAAGATGCAAACAAAGTTGATTGGGCGGAGTATTGGAAAGATTACTATAAAAGCACCACATATTCTTCAAAGATTCAATACAGAGACACTGAAAATGATTACAATTATGAAAACATCATTTCAGATACTATCAATCTGCAAGATTTTTTAATGGAACAATACAGATTAACAGCTAATATAGACAGATACGATCAAATTGCAAATTATATTATAAATAGCTTAGATTCTAACGGATATCTAGCCCTTTCGGTAGATGAAATTGCTAGGTACAACAATGTGGGTATAGCGATTGTAGAAAACACTCTAAGTATTATACAGACTTTTGAACCATCCGGTATTGCAGCTAGGAATTTAAGAGAATGTCTTATGATTCAATTGAATAATAAAAACATGAAACCCTCTAAGGCTTACATAATTGTAGCTGAATTCATAAATGAGATGGCAACTCACAAGTTTCCGTTTATTGCGAACCAACTAAAAACTACAGTTGAAGAAATACAGTCCATTTGTGATTTTATTAAGACATTAGAGCCAAAGCCAGGGAGAAAATTTTCAAACACTAAATTGCGTTATATAACTCCGGATGCAATAATAAAAGAAGTCAATGGAGAATACATTATAATTATAACAGATAATTATTCGCCGCGCCTAAAAATAAGCAATGCGTACAAAGAAATGTTGATTAATAGTAATAAGAATAGCGAATTATCAAATTATATTAATGACAAGTATAATTCAGCATCCTGGATAATCAAAAGCATAGAGCAGAGAAAACGCACAATTCGGAAAGTGATTGAAGAAATATTGATAAGACAAAAAGATTTTTTTGAGTATGGGAAAAAGAGCTTAAAGCCAATGACTTTGAAGGAAGTTGCAACTACAATAGATGTTCACGAATCGACTGTAAGTAGAGCGACAAGCGGAAAGTACGTAGAAACACCACTAGGAATGTTTGAGCTAAAGTACTTTTTTTCGAGCGGGGTAGCAGGCATTGATGGAATAAAAGTTTCTTCTGAAAGCACTAAGAAATATATAAAAGAAATCATAGCTGAAGAAAATCCTAAGAAGCCGTTGAGTGACAATAAATTAGTGAGTCTGCTAGAAGCTAAGGGAATATTGGCTTCTAGGCGGACAGTAGCGAAGTATAGAAGCAGTTTGGGGATAAAGTGCACATCCCGGCGGCGCCGCTACTAATCAGAGCGATTTAAATGCATCAATCTCGTTGTCGCTGCACTCACTCTCTGTCAATTGCGTACCGTAGTACGCGCATTCGGTCGTGATCGTGGCTCCTAGAGATTAATACATTTAAATCGCTCTGATTTGTTGAGAGGAGGATTGTGCATCAATCTCGTTGTCGCTGCACTCACTCTCCGTCAATTGCGTACCGTTCGGTGCAGATTCAACAGAAGCACAAGGATGTTTAGAAGGTTTGCGCGCTAATTGCGATTGATGAAGCGTACGTATTTTGTACGCGAAGATTGAGCAAACAGGAAGAACGACGTGTTTTGAATTTCTGAGAAGCACGAGAATGTTTAAAGTGTTAGGCGCGCTAATTGCGATTGATGAAGCGTACGTATTTTGTACGCGAAGATTGAGCAAACAGGAAGAACGACGTGTTTTGAATTTCTGAGAAGCACGAGAATGTTTAAAGTGTTAGGCGCGCTAATTGCGATTGATGAAGCGTACGTATTTTGTACGTGAAGATTGAGCAAGTAACGTAACGACGCAATTTGAATGTTCTCGTGCTTCTGCTTCAAAAATAATTAATAAGCACTTAACTTCGAGTTAACATGTTAATAACACAACAATACTAATAATATTGTATTATTAACAGGAAGTATGATAAAGAAAATCCCCCTCCCAAATATAACATATACATTCTTCTTGAACTTGCTTAAAGTGAGTTCTGTTTTTTTTACTTGCTTTAAATTTTCCAATTTATAGGGGTGCATGATACCGACTTTAAAAAATCATTGGTTTTAGAAAAAGGATTGCTTCCATAAAAACCTTTATATGCAGACAGTGGGCTTGGGTGTGCAGATTTAATGATTAAGTGTTTTGAATTAGTTATTAGCTTTTGCTTAGATCGAGCTTTTTTACCCCATAGAATAAAAACTAGGGGGTTATTGCGTTCATTGAGAAGCGTTATGACTCTGTCGGTGAAAATCTCCCAACCTTTATTTTTGTGAGAATTTGCTTGATGTGCTCGTACAGTTAAGACAGTGTTTAAGAGTAAAACACCTTCTGAGGTCCATTTATCTAAACAAGCTGTATTAGGCAGAGCATACCCTAAGTCGTCTTTTAACTCTTTGAAAATATTAATTAGAGATGGAGGAGCTTTAACCTCTTCTTTGACGGAAAAACTTAAACCGTGCGCCTGATTTACTCCGTGATATGGGTCTTGCCCGAGGATTACAGCTTTGACTTTACTATATGGGGTAAGATGAAAAGCGTTGAAAATATCTTTTTTATCAGGATAAACAGTATTATTTTTATACTCGTTTTTTAAAAATTCAATTAGAGTTTTGTAGTAACCTTTATTCATTTCTTCGCTTAACAATTCTTTCCAATCGTTTATAAACATTTTCAAAAAATCACCTCAAACTATTATATCATAGAGTGAATAATTTAATGATTACTAATACTAATTTTTAACGAAATATGTTAAAATGGACAAGAGGAGTGATTGATATGCTATTAAAACTAATTTTGTTATTTACTGTTATGCCTATAGTTGAGTTAATGTTGCTGCTAGAGGTTAATAAACACATTGGTTTTAACTATACTATATTAATTGTAATAGCAACAGGAATTGTCGGCGGTTACTTAGCGAGGAGTCAAGGAAGAGGGATATTGTTTGATATTAAATTGGAGATGAGCCAAGGAAGAATCCCTACCGAAGAATTAATTGATGGATTATGTGTCTTAGTTGGCGGAGCTTTTCTAATTACCCCAGGTCTTATTACAGATTTCGTAGGCTTTATGCTTGTAATACCACATACTAGAATGCTGCTAAAATTGTATGTAAAGAGCAAAATGAAGCATATGATTAAAACAGGTAGTTTTGTAGTACATCACAGAGATTTAAAGTAAACTATTAAAGCTATGCGATTACTTAATTATTAGGAATATAATGATTTGAGTGAACTCGTCCAACTACGCTGAACATCGGGGAATCAGATGGGGATTCTACCCCACCTGATTGATAGTTCCCACTTAAAAAAGTAGAGAACCGAGATCTATGATTTCGTGTGAATCACTTTCTTTGTTCACCTGAAGTGGGAGTCTTAACTCTGAAACACAAAGGATTGATAAAACGATGATTATGAAAAATAATGAGAGGTTGGTGTTTTATGAACAAAAGAAAATTGGGTGTGACTAATTGGCAAGTCGGAGTAGTGGGTTTTGGCGGAATTCCAATTCAGAGGCTAAATGAAAGAGATGCAATAGATTTAATCCGTCTTGCAATTGAAGAAGGAATAGATTTTATTGATACAGCAAGAGCATATGAAAATAGCGAAGAGTTAATAGGGAAAGCAATTCAAGGATATAGATATAATTTATTTATAGCGACAAAAACAATGGCTAAAAAATATGAATCTATGAAGCGTGAAATTGAAATAAGTTTAAAAACACTTAATATTGACACAATAGACTTGTATCAAACACATCTAGTAAAGACTAAAGAGCAGTATGATAAAATAATGTCCAAAGATGAGGCATATAGAGCATTAGAAGAAGCTAAAAAAGAAGGGAAAATAAAGGAAATAGGTTTAACCACTCATAGTCTAGATATTTTAGAATTAGCAATAGATTCAGGTAAGTTTGCGACAGTGCAGTTTCCATACAACGTGATTGAGCGGCAGGCAGAAGAACTTTTTAAGAGAGCATATGAAAAAAATGTGGGTGTTATAGTTATGAAACCTTTGGCAGGTGGGGCGTTGAACGAAGGGGACTTAGCACTTAAATTCATCTTAGAGAATCCTCACATATCAGTGATAATACCTGGTATGGATAAAATGGAGCAAGTTTATGAAAATGCTGGCGTTGGAAAGTATACTATTCCACTGAGACAAGATGAAAGAGAGAAGCTCGAAGAAATAGCAGAATTATTAGGACAAAAATTTTGTAGAAGATGCGGATACTGTCTACCTTGTCCTCAAGAAATTGATATACCAACTAATTTACTCTTTGAAGCGTATTACACTAGATATGATTTAAAAGATTGGGCGAATGATAGATACTCGGCTCTCCCGCATAAAGCCTCAGAATGTATAAAATGTGGGGTATGCGAACAGCGCTGTCCATACGACTTGCCAATAATAGAGATGTTAGAAGTCGTAGCAGAAGCATTAGAAGGTAAATAGGAAAATAGAAACACAAAACTAGAGCGAAAGCTCTAGTTTTGTGTTTCTGGATTAATATATCTTGAAGGTTTTATAGGTTCACCGATGGGGTATCTTCCAAGGGTGTTAGATTTTGTATCTTTTATATCAAACTGAATTTGTGCTATATCTGGAAGAGAAGCAAAAGTGTATAAAATAGATTCAATCATTAGATTTTGCTGCGCTTCATTATCCTCGAAAACTGTTAAAAAAGCAGGGGACAAGTCTAATTTCAAGATTCCATCATCAATAGTATAATTTTTCAGTACAACTTCAGCAGGTACCGTAGGGATAATGTTGAAATTGAATTGCTCTTTATTGTAATTAAATTTCAATTGACTAAAGACAGTTTCAATTGAAGTTATTTCGCCAAAGATTGGTACTGGAGTAAGTAAGATTCTGTTAGTCTTAGTTCGCGTTCCTACATAAAGACTTGAGGCAGTATGATAATAGGGCTTACTCATAGCATGCCCATGAAATCCGGATTCAACTATTCGATTATTAAAATAGAATTGAACTCGATTAACGGCGTGTATGGTGTTTAGAGAATTAACTAAACTATATAAAGCGATTCTAGCATCTGTAGAATTAGTTTCAAATCTACCAATATCTGCAGGTAAAAATAATTGTGCTGTTCTGTTTACTAGCCCTAAACCAATTTTTTCTGGAATAAAAGAACCTGTTGGTAGACCGACTGATTTGTCAACTCCAGCTAACAAGTTGTTCAATGTTGCTCTTAATGGTGTTGGAGTAAAAGGGATAACGCGGGTAATTGGTATTAGATTAATAAATTCAGAATCAGGAAAATATAATATTAGTCCCATATTATTTCTTGAGATTGACTCTAAAGATGGGATATATTTAAAATCTGAATCAAACGATAGAGAAAAAGTCTGTGTATCAAGAGAAGAATCTATGTCCTTTATATTAGGGATAACTTTTAGTTGGTACATACCATCGGGAAGATTAGTTTTCTCTTGGTCAATAATTGTGACGAATTCGGTGATAATGCTTTTTTCTTGGAGCTGAGTACTGTTTTGCATTTTGAAAACGTCTTTTAAATCGATATTAGAAACAAATTGTTCATTGCGATATATTTCTAGAATTACAGGGTTATCTGGTAGTGCTAGTAGTTCAAGCATGGAATTTTTGTCAAATACTTTTATTGAAATTTGATATTGTGTACTCTCAATCTCATCAATAGAAACATGCATTGCAATTTCTACAGGAAGCATAGCCTCTTTACATTCAGGAGCAAATATAATATTTGCAAAAATAGGCATGCCAGTCGCTGTAATACAAATAATAATAAGCAAAATAATATTTTTAATAGTTCTTAGCATTCAATCAACTCCAATCCTTACTTTAATTGTAATATACATATATTATAGAGTATAGAAGGTTAAAGGTAAACAACAAATTTCAGACAAAATCGGACAAAAGAAAAAATAAGCAAGAAAACGGTGATTAGAATGGCACATTTCGACAAAATTCCATATATTACATACGATTATGAGTGAAGTGAAAAGCGAGGGCAAAAAAGTGATTGAAAAAGGCAAGATATACAATATTGGAATTAATGAAATTGGTAGTAGTGGTGAAGGGATAGGCAGAATTGAAGGCTTAACGATATTTGTTAATGGTGGAATTCCTCAAGATAGGTTAAGAGTAAGAATTATAGCAATTAAAAAGAACTATGCAGTAGGAAAAATGATTGAGATAGTTAAATCATCGCCTCACAGAGTAGTACTAGCATGCAACATAGCCAATCAATGCGGAGGATGTCAAATAATGCACATTGATTACACAGAGCAATTGAAACAAAAAAGAAAAAAAGTTCAAGAGACTCTAAAACGCATAGGGAAAATTGATATTATAGTGAACGATACTATAGGGATGGACAACCCATATAGATATCGCAACAAAGCACAATTTCCGATAGGACTGAATAATGGGAAAATTGAAATGGGTTTTTTCGAAAAGGCACACATAATATTGTGGATTTAGATTATTGCTATATTCAACATCCAATAAATGAGAGCATTGTAAAGAGCATTAAAGAATATGTAGAATGCTATAATGTAAACATTTATAATGAAACAACAAAAAAAGGTGTTCTAAGAAACATAATAACAGGAGTGGGATTTAATACAGGAGATGTTATGGTTATATTAGTAACGAAAACCAAAGAATTGCCTTTTGAAAATAAACTAGTTGAAATTTTGAGAAAAAACGTTCTAGGGTTAAAAAGTGTAGTACATAATGTAAACAATAAAGTGACAAATATAATTTTTGGAGAAAAAACTAAAGTGATTTTTGGCTCCGAGAAGATTGAAGAACAGATTGGCGATTTGAAATTTAATATCTCTGCGCAATCATTTTTTCAAATTAATACAATTCAAACAAAAGTGCTTTATGAGAAAGTGCTAGAATTTGCAGATTTGAAAGGATTAGAAAACGTTTTTGATCTGTATTGCGGAACGGGTAGTATTTCACTATTTTTAGCTAGAAAAGCCAAAAAAGTTTACGGAGTTGAAATAGTAGAAAAAGCTGTTCACGATGCAAAAGAAAATGCTACGCTAAATCAAATAGCGAATGCAGAATTTTATGTAGGAGAGGCAGGGAAAACTGTAGAAAATCTTTATAGAAAAGGGATTACAGCTGACGTAGTTATAGTTGATCCACCAAGACGCGGCTGCGACCAAAAATTATTAGACATTATAGTTAATATGAATCCTGAAAAAATAGTGTACGTATCATGTAACCCTGCAACACTCGCAAGAGATTTAGCATATTTAAACGAGAAGAGCTATAAAGCAATAGAAGTGCAGCCAGTCGATTTATTTCCTCATACGTCACATGTAGAAACGCTAATAAAACTACGTCGCAAAAACCGTTGATATTACTAGCTTTCAAGGTGTTTTGCGACTTCTATACATTCACTAAAAACAGTGAAAATTACGTTGAAAAACACCTAAGAAATGGCATAGAAGTGGAAATTGCAATTTGACATGGTACGTGTGAACACGTGATTATCAGTTAGATTTACGTAAGAACTGAATAAATAGATAGCTAAACAAAGCGCTGAATTTGCAGTAATGGAATTCAGCTTTTTTGTGAGCTTTTTTATGAAACGGCAATAGTTAAGAAAAATTTGAAGAGGAGCTGATTAGAGTGAAAGTAAATAGAGAAAAGAAAACAGCAACATTCGCATCAATATTTGGAGAAGACTATGACCCAAATGAAGTGATAGAAAAAGATAACGGAAGTGTAAAACTAAAACTAGATGAACTAGTGCCATTTAAAGACCATCCCTTCAAGTTATACGTAGGAGACAGACTAAACGACATGGTAGAAAGTATTAAAAATCTAGGAGTTATTGTCCCAATAGTAGTTAGAAAAAAAGGGCTTAGACACGAAATTTTAAGCGGACATAACAGAGTAAATGCCGCAAAAGAAGCAGGGCTAAAAGATATTCTCGCTATCATTAAAGAAGGACTAACAGAAGAAGAAGCGATATTAATTGTAACAGAAACAAACATGATGCAACGCTCATTCACAGACTTACTTCACTCAGAAAGAGCAACAGTTATTTCTACAAGACATAATGCAATAAAAAAGCAAGGTGTAAGAACTGACCTTTTAAAAGAGATAGAAAAGCTCTCTAAAGCTCCCAATTTAGCTGATATTGAAACTTCGTGCCCAGTGGGCACGAAGTTAGATTCTAAAAGCGAAGTTGGTAAAAAATATGACTTATCATCACGATCAGTTGCGAGATACTTAAGAATTAGCAAACTCAATACCCCGTTAAAAGAACTTATAGACGAAGGGAAAATTGCAATGAGAGCAGGAGTAGATTTATCATACCTCTCAGAAGAAAATCAAGAAATAGTAGAAGCAATAATATCAGAAAACACATTTAAAGTTGATATGAAAAAAGCGTCTGCATTAAGAGTATCAGCTAAAAACAGAAAGCTAAGATGGGAAAAAGCAGTCTCAATCATTTCTGGAGAGTGGGCGAAAAAACCTAGAAAACCAGCAGAAGTTAAAGTGAAAAGAGAAATAATATCGAAATATTTTAAGGCAAAAGAAAGCACAAAAACCATTGAGAATGTTATAGAAAAAGCCCTTGAGATGTACTTTGCAAAAGAGAAGGATTTAGGAGTCGAGGAGGAGGAAGTGCTTGAGTAGACAAACAGAAATAAATATGTATTTGCTAAAAAAATAGAAGGAGAAAGAGCAAAAATACAGAATAAGTTTAAAAGATAGCTATTAATTTACTAGGTTGCAAGGGGATACTTATGGTAAAGGGTAACAATCTAGATTTTGAATAACAACAATAGTAGCGGATAAATCAAGAGAGATTATGTACACAAGTTAGCATAGCAGGTTGTAATAGGGCAGGTATTTCTTAAATATATATCGGGTAAATTTGAAGATATATGTAAAGAGTTAGCTTTGAAGGTGAGGGCATTTTCAACGGCTGAAGAAGTTTCTAGAAAGCTTACATACGAGCAAAATCTGCAATTAAGGCAGAACCAAAGATATCTGTTTTATGATTTCCAAGTTCAAGTTCTTTGCAGTAGCCACCAGTTTGGATTGGGTTTCAAACATGAATAATGAAGCCTTGTTTTACAAGAAAAGAGTAAATTGGTAAACTAATAGTGACTAGAAACTTCCATGCTAACCTCAACATCATTAACAGAAGTAGTGCAGTATTTAGTTTAACAATTAAACTTTCAACAGCACCTGTAGTATTTGAAAAGGAAAAGCCTGAAATACAATCTTCCTTTTTTCATCAATGATAGAGTATACTTTTAACAACTTTGACATTTCAAAAAAATTACAGTTGATTTTTTGCATGCATTTTTCATTTGTGCTGCGTTAGGTAAAATTACGAACTAGTGTTATAATAAATTACATGAGAGGATACAGAGGGGGTTTAGAAGTGGATAGATATGACTATATTGAGACCATTATGCTATCGCTTGGTAGCAAAACAGGTATTAACTACCAGCTGGCATCGAAAGAAATACTCAAAGTATATTTTGAGTATAAGAAAAAATCATATGAGATGCCCGACTATTATGGTGGCGATCAAAAGAACGATGGATGGGTTGTAGAGGATGCCTTGTTTTATCAAGTTTTTGCGCCAACTAGACTTAAAGAATCACTTAGAAAGGAAATTCAAAACAAATTCGCAACAGATCTAGAAGATTTAATTAGACTTGTCTACAAAGAAGGTAAGTGGAACGGGGAAATAAAAGAGTTTGTTTTTATTGTAAATACTTTTGACAATAATTTGCCACATGATAGTGAAAGATTTTTTGAAACTAAAGTGGGCGAGCTTAAAAAAAAATTTGCAATTGAATTTGAGTATAAAGTTAAGAATAGTGAATACTTTAGAGACTTGTTGTGTGAACTCGATGACATTGAATTATTAAAACGCGTGTCTTCAGTACTTAAGGTTAAAAACCTCATTGACTTTAATGCTATAACGGAATCTTTCATTATAAAACTAATACTTGAAATATCGGGAAATATTAACGAACAATATATGTTAAAGACTAAAGCAAATACATATAGTAGAGTATCGAGTGTTAAAAAAATTGATATTAATGAATTAAATGAGAAAAGAGAAGAAATAGAGGAGATTATTTCAAGATTGGATATTGTAGAAAGAGCGGTAAATAGTATAAATCAAGAAATTCTTTGTGCAAAACCCTTTGAGAGGGTTATAGATTTAGTTATAAAAAAGTACGAAAAATTATCTCGTGAATATTCAGGTGAAGATTTGTATGAAGTTTTGATTGATGAAATTATAATGCATACTGAAAGAAAAAGATATTATTATGGCCCGGCACAATTTTTAATTGTATACATTTTTGACAAATGCGATATTTTTGAAAAAGAGTGATTTTGGAGGTGTTAACGATTATACTACCAAACAAATATGTAACATTATCTGAAAGCTATTTTGGCAGTAGTGCTCTTGTACTAGACACTTTAGCAAACAAAAAAATGACGGTTGATAAGTTGTGGAGCGCATTCGAGAAAAAATATATTGCAAAGAAGAAGATCGATGTGACACCTACCTACCAAAAATTCATTTATACACTGGAATTTATGTACCTCTGTAATATGATTTCTTATAATAACAAGGGAGAAGTTTTAAATGAAAATATTAAAATTGATTATTAAAGATCCTAAAGGTGAAGCAATTAGAAAAATAGAGTTTGAAGAAAGAGGGGTCTCTTTTATTTATGGAGACATCCAAAAACCAAATGACTTAGGAGCTACGATAAATAGCTTAGGAAAAACCTTGCTGATTAAATGCATTGATTATATTTTTGGAGCTAATGAAGATGTGGAAATTATTAAAGAGAGAATTCATAATTATACTTTAAACGCAAGTGTAAAATACAATAATAAATTGTATGAAGTTATTAGGATATTGGGAAATTCTAGTGAAATACAAGTTGATGGAGTACCATACTCTATAACAAAGTACAAAGATTTTTTTGGCATAAAAAGGAGCATGGTGCTAAAACAACTTATTGTAAATAAAAAATCAAGCATTATCAGTTATCGTAAGAATGCAAACAAGGACGATTTTGCTGGTTTCCTTTTACTTCTGGGAATAATCGGAGTTGTAGAAAACGTAGAGGAAATATACAAGTTACAAGATGAAGTAAAACAGTATAAAAAAAACAAAGAAGATTTGGTAGAATTCTATGGTGATTTTAATTCTAAGCAAATTAACGAGGAAATATTTTTTGTTACTAAAGAAGTTGAGCGCATGACTGATGAGTGCGAGAAAATTGCTAGCAAGGTGAAAAATATAGAGATTGTAGAAATGCAAAAAAGTATTATTGAAGACTATTCGTCAAAAAGCTACGTGTTTAAAAAAACTAAAAGAGAGCTAGAGAAAGCCAAATTAGAATGTAGACGGTTAACGGAATTTGTTAGAAATTCAAACAAAGTAGATGTATCTAGCAAGCATATATTGGCTATTTATGAGCAAACAATGATTGAAATTCCTGTGTTTGTAAAAAAAAGAATTGAAGAAGTAGAGTCTTTTCACCAAAAGGTATTTGAGGAAAGAAAAATATTTTTGAATGCAAAAAAAACAAGGATAGAAAAAGATATATTAGAAATGGAAAATAAAATTAAAGTTCTTTCTTTAGAGGTAGATAAACTCGGTAGAATTATTTCAATAAATCAAATTTGTAGAGAGGCAATTGTGTTGTATGATAACTATAACAATGAATTGCGCGAATTGAGATTTAAAGAGGATGATTCTTATGGTGGTATTATAAAGAAAATAGAAAAAGAAATTGCGAACTTAGATCAATGGCAAAAAAAAGCTGCTTATGAAATTCCTGAAGGATCTCAGAGGATTAGAGGATTGGCGGGGACAGGGAAAACAATTGTGTTAGCATTGAAAGCAGCGTATTTGCATACTCAGTACCCCGACATGAAAATTGTGATCACTTACTATACAAGGTCATTATATCAGCAATATGTAAAGTTGGTAACTGATTTTGTGAGAGAACTAGCAAGAGGGGAAGTCGATTGGGATAACTTACATATCATGCATGCTTGGGGTAGTGCTTCAGAAAGTGGCATTTATTCTAGTATTGCGGACAATCTTAATACTCAAGCACATAATCTAACATCTGCTATAAACAAAGTTGGGCAACGAGATACATTTAGCTATGTATGTGAAGAACTCTTGGACTTTATGAGTAATGAATATGAACCAACTTACGATGCTGTTTTAATTGATGAAGCACAAGATATGCCGAGCGGTTTTTTTAGATTAGTATTTGCGGATACTAAAAAACCCAAAAGAATAATATGGGCATATGATGAGCTGCAGAATTTATCTGAAATAGAAATGCCTTCCCTTGAAGAAATGTTTGGTAAATATGTAACGGGGAGCTTAAATGTTAATATAGAGAATACAGAAGGTGAGGCAAAAAGAGATATTACGTTGCCTATATGTTACAGAAATCCGCCTTGGACACTAACTATGGCACATTCATTAGGATTTGGGTTGTATCACGACCCGATTTTACAAATGTTTGAGTCGCTAGAATCATGGAGAGATATTGGGTACACTGTAAAATCTGGAAAGCTGGAACCGAATAACATTGTAAAATTAGGAAGAAAAAATGCAGCTACACCTAAATTTTTTGATGATTTATTAAAACCGACTGAGAGTATAGTAGTACAAAATTTTGATTCGAAAGAGAAACAATATGCGAAGGCAGCTGAAGAAATACTAAAGAATATCCAAAGGGACGAGTTAGATCCTGATGATATTTTAGTGATATTTCCAAATATTATAAATACGAAGAAAGAATATAGAAAATTTGAGAAGCACCTTGAACAGAGAGGTATTAGATCTGTTTTGGCGGGAGTAACTACTAATAGAGATATTTTCCGAGAAAGCGGGAGTATTACTTGTTCCCAAATTTATAGAGCAAAAGGGAATGAAGCAAGTATGGTATATATACTTAATTCAGACTTTTGTGCAGATGGCATGGAGCTAACAAAATTAAGAAATATATTGTTTACGGCGATAACAAGATCAAGAGCTTGGGTTCGAATTTATGGAGCAGGACAAAATATGGAAATTATCACAAAAGAAATAAATAAATGCAAAGAAAGTAATTATGAACCTCAATTCCAAATTCCAACCATTGACCAAATGAAAAAAACCAGAAAGCTTTACAGAGAACGTACTTCTAAGGAAAAACAAAAAGTAGAAGAAGCAAAACTAGCAGTCAGTGATCTAATTGAGAGTGTTAAACTAGGGGAACTTGATGCTAACTTAGTGCCGGAATTACGGACACTTTCAAATCTAATAAGAAAGAGCTGATTTTGTGAAAAAACAGCAAAATTTATATGTGGAGCGAATAGAAAAACAGATTAACGTTACTTTAGATGCTCTTAATTCTAAAGAACTGCTCTATACATATAATAAAATTTATAAAAAATCGCGAGATAGTAATAAATGTTTCTTGTCATGGAATAATCATAAAAAAGGAAAATTCAACACAAATAAATATTTTTTGAAAGTGGAGCAGTATAAAAAAATCTTAGAAAACAATAGCTATCTTTGTATTTTTTACGATGGTTCTTTAGTTAGAGTGAGTTATTCGTTTGAGAATGATTATTTAGTAAATCAGACTCTCCTTTGGTGGCCAGCACCATATTTTTATGAAGGAATTACTGTAGAAGATATGTCGCCTTTAAATCTGATGGAAGAATTTTTGGCGGACTCTCAGTGGTGTGAAGTACTAAGAATAAGGAGCCCTGTGAGAGTGGATTTTGATCCATTGGAGAGTGCAGTCAGCAGGCTCCATTCTCCAACGCATATGCATATGCAGAATGAAGAATGTAGGTTGTACGTGAAAAATCCGTTATGTTTTATTAAGTTCATTGAATTTGTATTAAAAAACTTTTATCCAGAAAAACAATTCCGTATTGACCCAAGAGATTATATTGATTTTCAGACACTTAATAGTTTTGAGAATTACGAATTTGGTAGCTCGCAAATAATTGTATAAGGGTTTGTGATGAACAAACAAGTGTTGAGAAGATGCAATTTTTGGGGGAAGGACCAAAATGTACGGTTTAGCAATAATACATTCCATGATATATGAAACATGCTTGAAGCACATGGGGTAAAGATATTATATTTAGGTGGCAGCATAACTATATTGCTAAAAAAAACCGACACAATAATAAGAGGTAAAAATTTTTGCAATCAGCCTAAAATCATGTTCTAGATAAGGAGGTTTTTGTATAGAGTTGAAGGGGTACAAAAAGCGAATAAGAATGAGTAATTGAATTGAACGAGGATAATCAAGAAATATACTGAAAGTAGGATAAAACTATGGCAATTAAGAAAAGTGAATTATATAGTTCAATATGGGAAAGTTGTGATGAACTTAGAGGTGGAATGGATGCTTCGTTATATAAGAATTATGTTTTAACATTACTATTTGTAAAATATGTTTCGGATAGATATGAAGGTGATAAATATGCAGAAATTGTAATTCCAGAGGGTGGCAGCTTTGATGATATGATAAAAGTTAAGGGTGACAAAAATATTGGTGAAAAGTTAGATATTATCGTCAGCACACTAGCAAAGGCAAATAATCTATCTGGAATTATTGACAGCGCTTCGTTTAATGACGATGAAAAAATTGGTTCGGGGAAAGAAATGGTTGAGAAGCTTACTAGTTTAGTAGCGATATTTCAAAATCCTAATCTCAATTTCAAGAAACATCGCGCTACAGATGATGATATTTTAGGTGATGCATATGAATATCTAATGAGGCATTTTGCTACTCAATCGGGTAAAAGTAAAGGGCAATTCTATACACCGGCCGAGGTTTCACGAGTTATCGCAAAAGTTATTAGAATAGATGAAGCAGATAGTGCTGAAATGACTTTGTATGATCCTGCATGTGGCTCAGGGTCGTTACTTATACGTGCTGCTGATGAAGCTGATTGTGATATTACAATTTATGGACAAGAAAAAGATATTTCGACTGTCGGTATGGCGAAAATGAATTTGGTGTTGCATCATAAGGCTAGTGGAGATATTAGACAAGGTAATACATTGGCTGACCCCAAATTTAAAGATCGTACCAAATTAAAAAAGTTTGATTATATAGTAGCGAATCCACCATTTTCCCTTAAAAAGTGGAGTAATGGTATAAGCAACCCTGACGAATATGAAAGATTTATAGGCTATGGCAATCCACCGGCAAAAAATGGAGATTACGCTTGGTTATTACATCTCATTAAGTCAATGAAAAGGGATGGAAAAGGCGCAATTGTATTGCCACATGGTGTTTTATTTAGAGGGAATGCGGAAGCTGGAATTAGAGCTAAAATTATAAATAAAGGATGTATAAAAGGGATTATTGGATTGCCTTCCAACCTGTTTCTTGGAACTGGTATTCCAGCTTGTATTATTGTTCTCGATAAATCGGATGCTGTAACAAGAAATGGAATTTTTATGATTGATGCAAGCAAAGAATTTATGAAAGATGGCAATAAAAATAGATTGAGAGAACAAGATATTAGAAAAATTGTTGATGTTTTTAATGCTGAAATAGAAATTGAGAAGTATTCTAGATTTGTACCATATAATGAAATTAAAGAAGATAATGCATATAATTTAAATATTCCACGCTATATTGATACAAGTGAAGCGGAAGATTTGCAAAATATTGAAGCACATTTGTTAGGTGGAATACCTAGCAAAGATATTGATGAACTAAGCGCGTATTGGGATGTTTACCCGTCTTTAAAAAATCATTTATTTGAGTCTTTTGAAAGAAAAGGATTTTTAAAACTTAGCGTTGATCAAGGTAATATTAGAAAAGAAATATTTAATTATTCTGAGTTTATTGATCATGCAAAAAATGTAGACAGTGCTTATACTGGTTGGAAAGAAAAAGTTAGTCAATCAATGTATGAAATGCAAGAAGGCAATAATCCTAAAGAATTTATTGTTGATATAGCTGAGAAAATATTGAATGATTTTAGCAAAGTATCTCTAATAGATAAATTTGATATATATCAACATTTGATGCAATACTGGCAAGAATATATGCAAGATGACACTTATGCAATTAGTTATGATGGCTGGATTGCAGGTAGAGAAATTGAACGAGAACTTGACAAAAAAGGAAAATTGAAATCATTCGAAGGTAGAGTTATACCTAAAAAAATAATTATTGAAAAATATTTTCGAGACGAAAAGGAAGCAATAGAAAATCTTGAATCACTGCTTGATGAAGTAGTTGGGAAACTTCAGGAGATGAAAGAAGAACATGGTGGTGAAGATGGACTTTTGGCTGAAGTTATTAATGATAAAGGTAATATAAGCAAGAATGACGTGAAAATAAGGTTAAAAGATATTAAAAATGATAGTGAGTATGTAGAAGAATATTCAGTGTTGAAGGATTACGTATCCCTTATGGAAAATGAAACTACATTTAAATCAAGTATAAAGAAAGCAAATGAAATACTTGATAGCGTTGTAATTGATAAATATGGTGAGCTGAACATAGAAGAAATTAAAGAACTGGTAATAGAAGAAAAATGGTATAGAGATATATTTCGCGGCATTGATAGAATTTATTCTACTGTATCTCATAAATTGGCAAATAGAATAACAGAACTTGCAAAAAGATATGAGAAAACATTACCAAGTCTTGAAAATGAAGTTGATGAATTAGCGAGAAAAGTTGATGCTCATCTGGAAAGGATGGGTTATTCATGGAAATAGTTAAAAAGACACCTAGTGGATATAAAAAAACGGATGTCGGGATTATACCTATTGATTGGAGTGAGCCATTGTGTTTTGATGTATTGTTCACAATTAGTGGAGGATACTCTGCATCTAGAGATCAATTATCAAGTTTAGGTGTTTGCTATCTTCATTATGGAGATATTCATAAATCCTATAAAACATATATAGATATCAATAATGAATTTAATGTAATACCTAAGCTGAATATTCCTGTGAGAAAAGTATCAAAAAAAATGTTGTTAAAAGATGGAGATGTAGTTTTTCTTGATGCTTCAGAAGATGATGAAGGGATAAGTAAATATGTTGTTATTGATAATATAAATAATATTGATTTTATTTCAGGGTTGCACACAATAGTTGCTAAAAGCAAAGATAACAGTCTAGACAATATGTATAAAAGATATTGTTTTCAAAGTAATGCAATTAAGAGTCAATTTTTATTTTATGCTGCTGGTACAAAAGTTACAGGAGTTAGTAAAACCAATATAAAAAAAATATTAATTGCTATCCCACCTCTTCGCGAACAAAAGGCAATTGCCCAAGCACTTTCAGATGTTGATGAACTAATTATGCTTGCAGAAAGATTGATAGAGAAAAAGCAGAATATAAAGCAGGGGACAATGCAGGAACTTTTAACAGGTGAGAATAGATTACCAGGGTTTAGTGGCGATTGGGAAAAAGTTAAGCTTGGTAAATTATGTAGTATAACTACGGGAAAACTTGATGCGAATGCAATGAATAGCAATGGGAAGTATAGATTTTATACGTGTGCCAAAGAATACTATTTTATTGATAATTATGATTTTGACACAGAAGCACTTTTGGTTTCTGGGAATGGAGCGAATGTTGGATATATTCATTACTATAATGGTAAATTTAATGCCTATCAAAGAACATATGTAATTTCAAACATAACAGAAAATATATTTTACCTAAAAGGATATCTTGATTTTTATTTGAAAAATAGAATTGATACTGAGGTGAATTCAGGAAGTACTCCATATATAAAAATGGATACATTAGCAGATATGGAGATTATGCTACCAAGTTCAAAGCAAGAACAAAAAGCAATATCACAAATACTAACAGACATGGATAACGAAATAGAGCAATTAGAAGTAAAGTCGAATAAATATAAAAAAATAAAACAAGGAATGATGCAAGAACTTTTAACAGGAAGAATTAGATTAATTGATCCGATGATAACTAAAGATAATAAAGTAGTAAAATTAAAAGACTCAAATCTGGAGAATATCCTAAAGGTTGCAGAGAATCAGCCTATATATAAAGGTCGCAATGAAAATTTCAATGAAGCTGTTATTATGGCAGTTATTACTGATAGATTTGCAACTAAACAATATCCGTTAGGTAGTTTTAGACGACAAAAGCTTATTTACCTTTTTCATAGACAAATACAAGAGTCGACAGAAGGTTTTTTGAAAAAGGCAATGGGGCCATATGATCATAAACTCAGATATAGTATAGAAAAAATTGCTAAAAATAGTGGTTATATTAAGGAAATACCTAAGAGTAGAGCGTTTGTATCTGGAGATAAAATATCTGAAGCAAAGAAGTATTTCAATACTTGGTATTGCAGAGAAATGCTTGAGTGGCTAGATCAATTTAAGTACAAGAAAAGTGATGAACTTGAAGTTTTGACAACTGTTGATATGGCAATGGTAGAGCTTGTGAAAAAGGGGAAAATAGTAAATGTCAAATCAATAAAGGAAATCATTAGAAATAACAAAGAATGGAAACCAAAATTAGAGAAGGATATTTTTAATGACGTTGCTATTGGTAAAGCTATGAATTTAAGTAATAAATTGTTTGATTAATGATAAATCCGGTTGAGGAGGGGTGCAAATGAGTAATGTAGGCCAAATTGAAAGAGAAACTCAAAATAGAGTAGTGAAATTATTTGAAAATGAACTAGAATATATATACTTAGGAAACTGGAATGATAGGTTTAATTCTAATATTGAAGATGAATATTTAGTAAAATTTCTGAAGAAACAAGGATATAGTAAAGAGCTAATTGATAGATCAATAAGAGAAATTAGAATGGTTTCAGATAATCAGCAAAAGAGCTTATATGATGTTAATAAAGAGGTATATTCTCTGATTAGATATGGTGCAAAAATTCGACTAAATGTAGGAGAGAAAAAACAAAGTGTTAACTATATAGATTGGAGCAATCCGTTAAACAATGATTTTTATATTGCAGAAGAAGTTACAGTTAAAGGAAGTAATAATAAAAGACCAGATATAGTTGTTTATATTAACGGGATTGCACTTGGCATCATTGAATTGAAACGTAGTACAGTATCTGTATCGCAAGGTATTCGTCAAAATCTAGATAATCAAAAGGATAATTTTATTAAGCCGTTTTTTTCAACAATAGGGTTGGTTTGTGCTGGAAACAATACAGAAGGCTTGAAATATGGAGTAATAGAAACTACTGAAAAGTACTATTTATCATGGAAAGAAGACGAAAAAGTGAAGGACAGACTTTCATTAAATATTAGAAAACGATGCGATAAACAGGAGTTAAAACTTGATAAGAATGTGATTGGAATGTTTGATAAAAACCGGATTATTGAAATTTTATATTCTTTTATTATTTATGATAGCGGTGTAAAAAAGATTTGCAGACCGAATCAATATTTTGCTGTTGTAGAATCACAAAGGTATATAAAAAGGCGCGAAGGTGGAATTATATGGCACACACAAGGTAGCGGTAAAAGCTTAACAATGGTATGGCTTACTAAATGGATAAAAGAGAATGTTCATGATGCCAGGGTTCTAATTATTACGGACAGGGAAGAACTTGATGATCAAATTGAAAAAGTTTATACTGGAGTTTCTGAAACTATCTACAGAACTGTAAGTGGACATGATTTGATCATGAAATTAAATTCGACGACACCTATTTTACTTTGTTCTTTAGTTCATAAATTTGGAAATAAAAGTGGGGACGTATCAGATAAGGACTATGATCATTTTATAGATGAAATAAAAAATAATCTGCCAAGTAATTTTAAAGCGAAAGGCAATATTCATGTATTTGTTGATGAATGTCACAGAACACAATCAGGGAAATTACATGCTGCAATGCAAGCGATACTTCCTGATGCTCTTTTTATTGGGTTTACAGGTACACCACTTATGAAAAAGGATAAAGCCTTAAGTCTTGAAGTTTTTGGTAACTACATTCATACATATAAATATGATGAAGCAGTTAAAGATAAGGTTGTCTTAGACTTAAGGTATGAGGCAAAAGATATAGAGCAAAATATAACATCTCAAAAAAAAATAGATGAATGGTTTGAGGCGAAAACAAGTGGGCTTACTGACAGTGCAAAAGCACAGCTGAAAAAACGTTGGGGGACTATGCAAAAAGTATTTAGCTCGAAATCTCGCCTTGAAAGAATTGCTAATGACATTGTTTTCGATATGGAGATTAAAGACAGATTAAAAAGCGGCAGAGGTAATGCTATGCTTGTTGCTAGTAGTATATATCAGGCTTGCAAATACTATGAAATCTTTCAAAATTCACTGCTAAAAAAATGTGCAACAATTACATCATACATTCCAACTATAGCTGATATCAAAGGTGAAAGTGTTGGATTAGATGAAGACACTGAATTGATTGAACAATATGATACATACATGAAAATGCTTGGCGGAAAATCAGTTCAAGAGTTTGAAAAAGAAGTAAAAGAAAAATTTATTAAAGATCCTGGTCAAATGAAGTTATTAATAGTTGTAGATAAACTTTTAACAGGATTTGATGCTCCTTCAGCAACATATTTATATATTGATAAATCAATGCGTGACCATGGTTTGTTTCAAGCTATTTGCCGTGTCAATCGGCTAGATGGTGAAGATAAAGAGTATGGTTACATAATTGATTATAAGGATTTGTTTAAAAGTCTTGAAAAAGCTGTTGAAGATTACACAATAGAAGCTTTTGATAGTTATGAAAAAGAAGATGTACTTGGGCTTGTTAAATCAAGAATAGAAGAAGGCAAAGATAAGTTAGAAGAACTATTAGAAAGCTTGTTTTCACTTTGTGAACCAGTAGAATCTCCAAAAGGATCTCTCCAGTATATTCGCTATTTCTGTGGTGAAAATGTTGAGGACTTAGAGGAACTTAAAATGAATGAAGCAAAGAGAGTAGTACTTTACAAAGTAACATCATCGCTAGTTCGTGCTTTCGCAGAAATAAGTGGTGAGATGATAAGTGCAGGTTATACGCATAAAAAGGCAGAAAAAATTCGAATTGAAGTTTTAAACTATAAGAAAATAAAAGACGAAATAAAACTTGCGAGTGGAGATTATATTGATCTAAAAAAATATGAACCTGATATGCGTCATTTAATAGATACATATATCGATGCAAAAGAAAGTAAGTCTTTGTTAGCTCTAGATGACTTCTCATTGATTCAACTTATAATTGAAAAAGGAACAGCATTTGTAAGTGAGTTACCCCAAAACATTCAAAAGGATAAAGGTGCTGTTGCTGAAGTTATTGAAAATAATGTTAGGCGAAAAATTGTTGAAAAGAAATCTACAAATCCAAAATACTTTGAAAAAATGTCTGCTTTATTAAACAAATTAATTGAACAGCGCAAGAAAGATATTATAGATTATGAAAAGTATTTAAACAGGATTGTCGAATTGACTAAAAATGTAAATGACCCTGAGAGCAGTTCTTTTTATCCAAATACAATTAAGAAATCACCAGCACTTAGGGCTTTGTATGATAATTATGCCCAAAATGAGGATCTTGTTTTAGAAATTGATGAAACAGTGAAGAAGTACAAACAAGATTCGTTTCGTGGTGATCCAGCAAAAGAACGTAAAATTATGAGAGGTTTAAGGCCGATAGTAGGTGAAGATGATATAGAAAAAGTTTTTGAAATAATAACAGGGCAAGGAGAGTATTGATGGTAAATGAAATAGTTGGTGGAATGGGTATTCAAGTTATTAAAAAAAACATTAAAAATATGCATCTTTCCGTACTACCGCCAAATGGTATTGTTAGAGTATCTGTCCCATTATCCGTTGATGATGATGCTATTAGATTGTTTATTGTTTCTAAGATTGGTTGGATTAAAAAGCAAAAGGAAAGATTTAAGAATCAAGCTAGGCAGTCAGAGCGGAGATTTATAGATGGAGAAAGTGTTTATGTATGGGGAAACCGATATAGATTGGTTATTAAACATGGTAGTAAGAAAAATCGTGTAGAGATAAAGGGAGATAGGTTATATTTATATGTTAGAGAAAAAAGCACAGTTAAACAGCGTGAAGCGGCTCTTAATAAATGGTATAGGGAGCTCTTGAAAAAGGAAATTACTAAGTTTGTTGAAATTTGGCAAAGAAGAATTGGTATAAAAGTTGATAGTTGCAGAGTTAAAAATATGAAGACACGTTGGGGTACCTGTAACACTGTGGATAAGAGGATATGGATCAATCTTCAATTGGCGAAAAAGCCGTTATCTTGCTTAGAATATATAGTTCTTCACGAACTAACACATTTATTAGAAGAGAGTCATAACGAAGTATTTGTAGCATATATGGATAAGTTTATGCCTGATTGGAGAATGAGAAAAAGCATATTGAATGAATATATTTTAGACTATATGTATGAAAATAAATTAGATTATGAGTAGAATTATTTTAAAAGACGAGAAATTAGTAAAAGAGATATGAAGATATGTCTATACCAAAGTATCATGAATTTATGAAACCGATATTGGAGATGTTGAAAGATAATCAGGCGTACAAACGTGTTGAAATGTATAGAATTTTATCAGAACAATTTAATTTATTACAAGAAGAAATGGAAGAGATAATCCCAAGTGGAAAACAACTTCTCTATAAAAGTAGAATCGGTTGGGCTTTGACTTATTTAAAGAAAGCAAAGTTGGTCGAATCACCTGCAAGGGCATCCTTTAGAATTACCAAGTTAGGACAATCTGTTATATTAGAAAATCCTTTGGTAATTGATCGAAACTATTTGAAAAAGTACGAAGGATTCAAAAAATTTATTGGGAATGTAGAAGAAGATACGCTAATAAGTGGAAATATTGATAACGACTTATTAGATGAGTCGCCACAAGATTTATTTGACAGAGCATATAAAACAATATCGAATACTCTTGCAGATGATGTATTAATGGAAGTTATGAATCATTCTCCATATTTCTTTGAAAAACTGGTCGTTGATTTGCTAGTCAGTATGGGTTATGGTGGTAGTAAGGTTGAAAACAGTCAGATCCTTGGGAAATCAGGAGATGAAGGAGTTGATGGTGTTATAAAGGAAGACAAGCTTGGATTTGATAAAATTTATATTCAAGCAAAGCGTTGGGATATTGATAGAACTGTTGGAAGACCAGAATTACAAAAATTTGTCGGGGCATTGACAGGACAAGGTGCAGCAAAAGGTGCATTTATCACAACAGCTAGATTTACAAAAGAAGCAAAAGAATATGTAAGTAAGCAGCATGCTTGTAAAATTGTGCTTGTAGATGGTAAAATTCTTGCAGCACTTATGATTGAGCACAACTTAGGTGTATCTATTGAAAATACATATTATTTGAAAAGAATTGATACAGATTATTTTGATGAGGAATCAATATAGGGACAGAGAGGGGACAAGTACTTATTTGTCATAGACGGAGAACTGCTTCTGTCTTTCTGTTGAAATCGGAAAAATGGGAAAGGTTTAACTGCTGCAAAGCGGTTAAACAAACAGTTGAATATGAAAATAGCTATAATTCTAGATGCTACGCATATGGAACAGGAGGTGTAGATTTTGGATTTAACGGAGTTGAACTTGTATAGTGAAATCAAGGAAGTTTTACAGCTAGCGAGAACTAAAGCATATAAATCAGTTAACTTTGCAATGGTGGAAGCATATTGGAGTATTGGTAAAATCATTGTTGCAACACAAGGTGGAGAAGGACGCGCAGAGTATGGCAAAAACTTATTAAAAGAATTATCAAAGCAATTAACTAAAGAGTTTGGGAGAGGTTTTACAACTACAAATCTTAAATATATGAGACAATTCTACTTAACTTTTCAAAATCGTCACTCACTGCGTGACGAATTAAGCTGGACTCATTATCGATTGATTATGAGAGTTGAAAATGATAATGCTAGGCAATTTTATTTAGACGAATGTGTAGCGACAAACTGGAGCACAAGGCAACTAGAAAGGCAAATCAATTCGTTCTTTTACGAAAGGATTTTATCAAGCAAAGAGAAAAATCTTGTGAGAGAAGAAATTTTTTCGCTAGAAAAAAGCAAGCAGCCAGAAGATGTAATAAAAGATCCCTATGTATTGGAATTTTTAGGTTTAAAGCAATCTCCAAGTCTTTATGAAAAAGACTTAGAAGCGGCACTGATAGAGCATCTACAAACTTTTTTGCTGGAGTTGGGGCGTGGGTTTTCATTTGTTGCAAGGCAAAAGAGAATCACTTTTGATGGGAGACATTTCTATATTGACTTAGTTTTCTACAATTACATACTAAAATGTTTTGTATTAGTAGATCTTAAAATTGGAGATCTTACACATCAAGATTTAGGGCAAATGCAAATGTATGTGAACTATTATACTCGTGAAGTGAGCAACGAGGAAGATAATCCGCCGATTGGAATTGTTCTTTGTGCTGATAAAAGTGAATCAGTTGTCAAATACACATTACCAAAAGATAACGATCAGATTTTTGCATCAAAATATAAACTATATCTTCCTACAGAAGAAGAGCTTATAAGAGAGCTTGAGCTAGAACGTGAACACTTAGAAAGAGAAAACAAATTTTAGTTTCTTGCATAGTAGCTTCTATTATTGCAAAAAACATCAGAGGTTGCAAATAAGAACTGGTTCTTCCTCAAAATCGGTTTAATGCATCATAAAAAATGAGATTGATATATGACTTTCGCTTTTAGCAAATCAATTAAAGCTTGCCCATACATATCCCTTTTAATTACTTTCACTTTGTTTACATTCCCTTCAACTATACCATTATTCATTTTATGAGTGGAAGCATTTATAACAGCCTCATAATCTGTTTTAAGGTTTGCAATGAAGTGTCGATTTTCGAATTAAACTAGGACTAAATTGCAAATTAAATTAGGCACATTTTGCGTACAAATACAATAATTTTTCGAATTGTAGCAGGGTCCAAAATCGAAACTTTCGAATTACAGTAGGATTACTGTTAGCTTATGGTGAAAACTCGATTTGCATATACATAACAATCATGATAACATAAAGTTAGAAATACAAAAAGAGCAGAACTATCTGCCCTTTGATGTGTTTAATGGTTCTTTTTAGGCAACGCTAGATGATTGAAATCTGAAAGCCTGCAAGCATTAATTCTACCAGAGAGCATCTCTTAGACCCGATGCGATTCTTAATAGTAGGATTAATAGAACCATTTACAGAGAATAATTTCTTGCCATGGTGAGTGGCAAAGTAAATTATGAGTTCGCGGTATTCTTGTTCATCCATCATTTTAGCGGTGTAGTGGTCGCTCGCGGTGATTATCTCTTTAGCAAGAGATTTAACTGTAGTTGGATTTCTAAGAATACCGATTTTCTACTTTTTGCTTTGCTTTCGTAGCATTTTTATTCCTCCTAAATATCAAAATCTTTCTGCCCCTGATAAACAATTTCCTCGTCAACTTGTTCCCTGCGCACTGAGCACGCGTACATAAGACTAGAAGTAGCAAGGTTGTTAACTAAGCGGGGAATTCCTTTACTCTGAGAGTATATTGCCTCAGCTGCAGATGATGTAAAAACAGTGTTTAATGAGCCAGCTGCTCTTAATCTTTTAGCCAGATAATCCTCTGTTTCTTCTTTTTTCAGACCCTGCATAACGTGTTTAATAGCTATTCTTTGTTTAAGTGGGGAATTAACCGATAGACCAAGTTTGTTCCTAATTAACGGTTGACCCGATAAAATTAGAATAAAAGGATTTTCAGAATCAAGTTTGAAATTAAATAGTAGCCTTAAATCTTCAAGTATAGCAGTAGAAAGCATTTGAATTTCGTCTAACATAATTACAGGAGTAATTTTTTGATCGTAGTAAAGAGAACAAATAGCCTGCTGAATTTGGTGAAACATTGTGACCTTCTTGCTACTTGGAATTTCGCCTAGAGCCATCAAAATACCTCTGTAAAAATCTAATACAGTAACAGTAGACAAAGTACAGTAGCAGACCTTAAACAGCCCAGGATTAAGCGTAGATGTAATATTTCTAAGAGCTGTAGTTTTACCAGAACCAGGTTCTCCAATTAAAAGAAATATTCCACGAGATGATTGAATGTATTTAAATCTTGACTTAAACTCTTTAATATCAGCACTCTCATAAGTTTCGTCTATGTTAAATTCCTTACAAAAAGGATTGTATTTTAACCCAAAAAATTGTGTAAACATTTAATTTTCCTCCTCATTCATCATTTGAGTAAAAGATATTGTCTGCTCTAATGGTAGCCCAGCTAAGAGATTATCGTAAGTAGTATTTTTAGCATCGTCAATACTTGAAGAATTACTATCCACTGCTTTAGTAGAACTACTAGTTGGTCTACCCCTGCGCTTCATGTGAGCATTATCATGAAAATTAACTCTCTTAGCTACTCCTACTTTTTTATCATCAACATATATTAGAACTGGACTTGAAGAAGTTAATAGCATTGACGGCTCGTACCTTACTTGCACATGCATACCAGCAAACTTCATTTTGGTTTCAAAGAGTGCTTTATCAATACTAATTGTTCCATCATGAGCTACTTTTCTTTTTGCTCTAAGTAAAAACTTTTCATCAAGAGCTTTAGTATCAGTACATAACTTAATTCTATCAACTTGAAGCATGAAAAAATCAAGAGGTGACAGACCCTCAAGTGCACTATGTTTCTTCTTGTTGTAATCTGCATCTAACCATTGCCAAAATTTGTTGTTTAAGTCATCAATCCCTTTAATTTTGTCTGTGTCCAGTACTGACAAGAACCTTTTTCTAACAGTTAAAAAAAATCTTTCTATTTTGCCGCGACCATTTGGTACATAAACCTGGGAATGAATTAAGCTACAACCTAAGCTTGCAAGCAGTAATTCAAATTGCTGTGACCTATATATTTTTGCATTATCTGTATAAATTAATGTTGGGATCCCTCTCTTTAAGACAGCTTCTTTAAAAGAAAGTCTTAAAGATTCAAAGTTTTGAGAGAAATAAAACTGCGCATGTGTAATTAGCCTGCTCGCGTCATCTAAATAGGCGAACAAATAAGTTTGTTTTCTTTTTTTTCCGTCTCTTACATATGGGCCATATAAGAGATCGGTTTGCGTTAATTGATTTACATACTCATGTGAAAAACGTTTCATTTCTTTTTCTTCACTAGCGATTGGTGCAGAGTTTAGCGGTTGAGACTTTAGATATCGGTACAAACTACTTATTGATATTTTAGTAGGATCTAGAATGCCATCCTTTATAAGCAACTCATAAATAATGGTGTTTGGAGCTTTAGGATGTATTTTTTTCTTTTCTATTATTTTCTCTCCAATCTCCTCGCTAATTTTTCTGCTTCCGCCTCTATCTCCTCTAGGACGTGGTTTTAGTGCATCAAGTCCACCCCTCATATAATCTGTGTACCATGTCTCTACGGTCTTAGGTGCATATTTCTTCACCCCATAATACGGCATATCAATAGAACCTTCAGTAACCTCAGCATAATATTCTCTATTGTTTGTTACCTGTCCATTAAGCACTGGACTAATTAGAGAAAATCTTTTTAAAGCTACTGCATTTCTTGTATTTTCATCTAACATTTCTTGAGACCTCCTTCTAAAATTTAGCAACTCTTGTCATTTCATCTACATATTTATCTTAGCACTCACGCTATTTGAAATATATGAAAATGTAGTGTTGGAGCCTTTATTTTTTTGAGGTCTTCTAATTCAAATTAATTAATGCTATAATTAATTTGAAAGAGTTAAGAATGTTTTGTTTGAAAGTGCATAAAATTCTTGTGAGATGGAACAAATTGCTTTAGGGGATTCCCTAATTATTTCAACTAGCTTCTTTGCTCTTTCTCTTAGTGAAACATTCTCTTCTGGGAGTTCGATTCTTGAGTTCATTTGCCGCAATACAATTTGAATAAGAATTAAATTTTTCATAAATCTTTTTTTGTAGTGATAAGCAAGCTGCCTTGATATGTTAAGCCTTACATAAATATCATTCAACTTATTTAAACATGCTTTTAGTGTCCCATAAGATAAAATTATTTCTTTTAAACACCTCCAAATTTCTTTGACGCCATAAGTAAATCCAGGCAGGCAAAAGCTTGGAAGGTATGATATTGTGCGATTACAAAGTGGACAGATATAGCGTCTACAAACAACATTTCCACTGAATGTTTCTAAAATCGAATATCTATCATAGAAACCATGTTTTCCGAAACGCACCATCTTCTTGCAATTGTGACAACTCTCAAATGGTGGTGGAGGGAATTGGTATTTTCGACCTTTCTCTACATACTCTTCTATGCTTCCTTCTATCTCAAATATTTTTTGCATTATTAATCACTCCCTCTCTTTTCGCTATTGATTTCTCTTTATTAGATACCCATAAAAAATATTTTGCAACTAATAATCCTACTGCAGTGCGAAATTATATTTGCGCTTTACAGTAGGATTATTTATTGG
>JAJOKP010000026.1 GCA_021129775.1 Clostridiales bacterium | reverse complement strand
TTTTTAGTTAAAATGTAATTGCTTTGATTTTTTTAAAAAATAAGTATTTGGATACCATTAATAGTAATTAAGAGTTTCAATTATTTTACCCAATGTAATTCTCTATAAACATAATTTTTAGAATAAAATGAATATAATATAGAAACTTGGGCGAAGCCTGACAAACTTCATCAAAAGCTACCTTTAAATTTTAGTTTGATTTTGATATAATGATTAATGAGAGAAGGTGAAATTTTGGAAATATACTTAGATAATGCTGCTACGACAAAACCAAGAGAAGAAGTTGTAGAAGCAAATGTGCGTGTTTTTAGTGAGTTATTTGGCAATCCTTCTTCTTTACATAGAAAAGGAGTAGAGATTGAAAAAGAGATAAAGAAAGTTCGAAAAAATGTAGCGACTAGTTTGGGGTGTGCAGATTCTGAAGTTTATTTCACTTCAGGAGGTACAGAATCGAATAATATAAGCATACAAGGTATCGCAAAAGCATATTTGAAAAATGGTAATCATTTAATAACTACGAATATCGAACATCCATCGGTATTAAATGTGTTTAGAAAATTAGAAAATGAGGGATTTAAAGTAAGTTATATAGATGTTGATAAGAATGGTAGTGTATCGCCGTCACAATTATATGAAGCAATTACTGACAAAACTATTCTTATAAGCATAATGCATGTTAATAATGAGACGGGTCGAATATTGCCAATTAAAGAGATCGGTCGCAAAATTAAAAAAGCAAGTCCAAGAATTGTTTTCCATGTGGATGCTACTCAGTCATATGGCAAGCTAAATCTTGATGTTGAGAATTTTCTAATTGATAGTTTATCAATTAGTGGTCACAAAATTCACGCTACTAAAGGTGTTGGAGCGCTATATGTGAGAAAGGGGGTAAAAGTTAGCCCATTATATGCTGGCGGAGGTCAAGAAAGTGGGTTAAGGGTCGGCACTGAAAATGCATCTGCTATACTTGGGTTAGGAGAAGCAGTGAAAGCCTGTTTTAGCAATCAACATATTACTAGAGCACATGTCAAAATTGTGAAAGAACATCTTTTTGATGGCATAAAAAATACTATTAGCACAACTGTTATTAATGGAAGTATAGATGATAGCTTTTCACCATATATTATAAATATCGCATTTCTAGGCGTTAAAGCAGAAGTGCTACTACACAGCCTAGAGCAAGATGGAATATATGTATCTACAGGTTCAGCATGTTCCTCTACTAATAACATGCAAAGTCATGTATTAAAGGCTATGGGGTTAAAAAGATTGCAGATTGAGAGTTCATTAAGATTTAGTTTTAGTAGGGATAACACCATAGAAGAGATGGATTATGTAATAGAGAGGATAAAAAAGCATGTTTACGATATTAGGAAGATAGTGAAAAGAATTTAAAAAGACAGCAAAGAGGTGAAATTCAAATGAAAAGAGTAGTGATAGTAAGGTATGGAGAAATAGTTTTAAAAGGAGCCAATAGAGGTTTTTTTGAAGATAAACTTGTTTCACGCATTAGAAATCAGTTGAAAAATTATGAGGGCCTCAAAGTATATAAGAAACACAGCTTAATTTATGTCGATGTAGAAAATTTTGAGGAAAGAGAAATAATCAAAAAAATCAAGAAAATTTTTGGAGTTATCTTAGTAAGCGCAGCTCATAAAATTTCTGCTGAAATGGAAGAAATAAAGCTAATAGCCTTGCAGGAACTTCAAGAAGTGACGACCACTAAGAATATAGATACATTTAAAATAGTGACTAAAAGAGCCAACAAAAAATTTCCTCTGAAATCGTTAGAAATAAGTAGTGAAGTAGGGAGCTATATTCTACAAAACCATAAAAATATTAAAGTAGACGTACATAACCCCGATGCAACTATATATATTGAAGTAAGAGATGAAGCATATGTTTATAGTGAAAAAATAAAAGGGTATGGTGGTCTACCTGTAGGTACGGGCGGGAAAGCATTGCTTTTATTGTCTGGTGGAATAGATAGCCCTGTGGCTGGATGGATGATTGGGAATAGAGGCATGCAAATTGAAGCATTGCATTTTCATAGTTACCCCTATACAAGTGAAAGAGCTAAAGAAAAAGTAATTGATCTTGCAAATGTTTTGTCGAACTACGTTGGTAGATTTCGAATTTATTCAATAAATCTATTGCCAATTCAAAAAGAAATAAACGAGAAATGCAAAGAAGAAGAGATGACGATCATATCTCGAAGGTTTATGATGAAAATCGCAGAGAAAATAGCTTGTAAAAAAAATTTAGATGCATTAGTAACTGGCGAAAATCTTGGACAAGTAGCAAGTCAGACTATACAGAGCATGAGTGTTATTAATGAGTCTGTAACTATTCCTATTCTTAGACCTCTTGTTGCTATGAACAAAGTAGATATTATTAATATGGCAAAAGAAATAGGGACGTACGAAACATCAATTCTGCCATTTGAAGATTGTTGCACTGTGTTTTTACCGAAACGCCCTATTACAAAACCTAGATTAGAAAGAATTCTTTCTTCTGAAGAAAAATTAGATGTTGAGTGTTTAGTTGACGAAGCGATTAAAAACATGAGAACAGAAACTAGCGATGGAGAATGGTGAGAATGCCTGTGTCTTATTAAGTGAAAATAGTACTTTGTTTTGAAGCTAAATTTTGGTATAATTTTGTTAGGTACATAATTCATAGAAAATCAGTATACTAGTATAAGAAGACTTTTATTGTTAAATTTATGGTTTTGTTCTGCTTTTCTTGTTGTAGTGTGGAAAAGATTTAGGGAAACGCTTTTGAAACTGAGAATAAAGGAGAGATTGAATGACTCTATCGATTGGAATAGTAGGCGCTACGGGCGCTGTAGGACGAAAAATGATTGAAGTATTAGAGGAAAGGGTTTTAGTGAATGCTAAGTTACGTTTCTTTGCATCAAAGAAATCAGCAGGTACTTTTCTCAAATATAACAAAGAAAAGATAGTTGTCGAAGAATTAACCGAGAGAGCAATGAAAGAACGATTCGACTATTTACTTTTCGCAGCGGGAAGTTCGGTTTCAGAAAAATACGCGGCTATTGCTAGAGATGTTGGGAATGTCATAATTGATAATTCTTCATATTGGAGAATGAAAAAAAGTGTGCCTTTAATCATCCCAGAAGTAAATGCAAGCGTTTTGGGAGGATATCGAGGAATAATAGCTAATCCAAATTGTTCGACTATACAGATGTTAGTTGCGCTAGCACCGTTACATAGAAAGTATAGGATAACGAGAATTGTAGTCTCAACTTACCAAGCTGTTTCAGGAAGTGGGCAAGCAGCAATAGAGGAGCTTGAGAGTCAACTAGTAGACAGTAATTACCCCAATAAAGTATATACTAGAAAAATTGCAGGTAACTGTATTCCGCATATAGACGTTTTTCACGAAAATGGTTTTTCGAAAGAAGAACTGAAAATGGTATATGAAACTCATAAAATACTTGATGATAATACTATTGAGATTAATGCCACAGCAGTAAGAGTGCCAGTTACTTTTGGGCATAGTGAGTCGGTATACATTGAATTTGACAGTGAAGTAGATAGAGAAGGGATAAAAAACACACTTAAAGATGCTTCTGGAGTAATTGTGGTTGATGATTTAGCTAAAAATCAATATCCGACTCCGCTAGAGATTGCCGGCACAGACAATACCTATGTAGGAAGAATAAGAAAAGATTTATATAATAAAAACGCAATTTCCTTATGGATAGTTGCCGACAATTTGAGAAAAGGTGCTGCGACGAACGCAGTGCAGATTATTGAGGCTATGGAAAATATTAAGAGGAAGGAGAATGAAAAAGATGTTTAGTGGATGTGGAGTAGCAATAGTAACGCCATATAAAAATGGTGAAATTGATTTTGACGCATTTGGAAATCTTATTAAATTTCATCTTGCTAATGACACACAGGCTTTGATCGTTTTAGGAACAACAGGAGAATCAGCAACTCAGGGATGTGGAGAAAGAGATGAATTAATAAGGTTTGCCGTAGACAAAGTAGGTAGGAAAATACCAGTTATTGTGGGATCAGGATTCAATTGTACGTCTAAATCTATAAAACACACTAAAAAAGCAGAAGAACTCGGAGCAGATGGAATATTGCTTGTCTCTCCTTATTACAATAAAGCAACGCAAAAGGGTTTGATAGAACACTACACAAAAATTGCAAATTCAACTACCTTACCAGTAATACTGTACAATGTACCTGCAAGAACAGGAGTAAATATTGAGCCAGAAACAGTTGCATCTTTGGCCGAAGTAGAGAACATTATAGCGCTAAAAGAGGCAGGTGGTGACATTTCACAAGTATTAAAAACAAGAGGATTGGTCCCGAAATCCTTTAAAATTTATTCAGGGAATGATGATCAAGTTCTCCCTATTTATTCATGTGGTGGAAGCGGGCTTATATCAGTTTCTGCAAATATTATACCTTCTCAAATGCAAAAAATCTGTCAAAAATTTGAAGAAGGTGATATAAAAGAATCGCTAAAATTATTGCTGAAGTATAACAGGTTAATGAGCTTATTATTCATTGAGGTTAATCCAATACCTGTAAAGGCAGCACTTAATCTAATGGGGGTTATAGAAAATGAAATTAGACTTCCACTAACGATTATGGAAAATGCAAATGTAATTGAATTAAAAGAAGAGATGCAGAAACTAAATATTATTTGAAAGGATGTGCGCTTTTGAATTTACTTATTTGGGGAATCAGCGGTCAAACTGGAAAAAAAATATCTCAAATTGCTAAAGAAGATTCGTATTGGACACATATTGAGGGTATAACTATTAACGACTCGACAGATATTATTACTAGAGTACATGATGTAGTAATAGATTTTTCTCATCCAAGTGCAATAGAAGATGTCCTGATTTTTTGTTGCAGTAAAAATACACCTCTAGTCCTTGGGACAACAGGGTTTAGTAAAGAGCAAATGAAGTCTATACATGATGCGGCTGTAAATATTCCGGTTTTGCATTCTACAAACATGTCTCCAGGGATGAATATTGTTTTTTCATTGGTCGAACGTGTTGCTAAATCACTAAAAGATAGTGTAGATATTGAAGTGATTGAAGCTCATCATAACAGGAAAAAGGATGCTCCTTCTGGGAGTGCGAAAACAATTGTAGATTGCATTGAAAAAGGATTAGGCTATTCTACAAAGCATCAGCATGGTAGAAAAGGGCAATGTTTAAGAGAAAAAGGCGAGATTGGAATTCATGCAATTAGAGGTGGAAGCATTGTTGGGATGCATGAAGTTAGCTTTATTAATAGTTTAGAAACTATTAAAGTTACCCACGAAGCACACGATCGCACAGTGTTTGCACAAGGAGCGCTTGATGCTGCAAAGTATTTAATAGGAAAGCCCAATGGAATTTATAGTATGAAGGATGTATTGGATTTAAACTAAGGGCTCGTTCCTAAATAACCTGTACAATCTTACTTGTCTTTTCGTCCATACCCTACGTTGTGGAAACAGTTACATAACGCTGCTATGCGCCTATTTCCACGCCTTGGTTATGAACGAAAATCCTTCGCAACATTGCACAGTTTATTTCATCACAAGCCCAAAGGAGGAAGTTAAGTGGATGCAAAATATATTATACAGCATATTAAGAATAGCATAAAAAAAACGCCAGTAAAGGTTTATATAAAAGGTGAACTTGAAAATATAGATTGGAGCAAGTGGGATGTAAAAAATTTCACTACCAATGAAACTGGGGTCATAATTGGAGATTGGAATGTTGTTATTAAATTTCTAAATAAGCACAGCGAATTTTTAGATGATTTCGAAGTAGAAAATGATAGAAGAAACTCTGCTCTACCAATGCTAGATATTAAAAACATAAATGCTAGAATTGAACCAGGTGCTATAATACGAGAAAAAGTAGAAATTGGAGATAATGCTGTAATTATGATGGGAGCAGTTATAAATATTGGCGCAGTAATAGGCGAAGGTACAATGATAGATATGAATGTTGTAATTGGTGGTAGAGCAATTATAGGTAAAAATTGCCACATAGGTGCAGGTGCTGTAATAGCGGGAGTTATTGAGCCACCTTCAGCGATGCCAGCAGTTGTAGAAGATGGAGTTGTAATCGGAGCCAATGCAGTGATATTGGAGGGCGTAAGAGTAAAAGAAGGAGCAGTAATTGCAGCTGGGGCTGTAGTTACTGAAGACGTGCCAGCTAATGTAGTTGTAGCAGGTACGCCAGCTAAGAAAATCAAGAACATTGATGGGAAGACAAAATCTAAGACGAAAATAGTGAAAGACTTACGTGTGTTGTAAGGATTATCAAGAGAAAAAACACTTGCAATTAAGCAATTTAAATGTTAGTATAAATTATAAGGCGTCAGGCATTTGTGTATTTATAAACTTATGTAATGGGGGACATAAATACCTGTCTCTATGTGTTTCTAAATATACAAATGCCTGACCCCATGTCTTGAGGGATTAACTCAGCTGGTAGAGTGTCACCTTGACGTGGTGAAAGTCGTAGGTTCAAGTCCTATATCCCTTACCACTAAACATATTGATGTTACAGGCTTTCGGAAATTATATTTCTAAAAGTTTTTTTGTTTTAGAGGAATTTGCAAACGAAAGGCTAATAGTGAAATCTATGTTTGACCCCAATTTATACACAGTTGTTTGTTTAGGTGTTATTCTTACTCGTATTTCCACTAGAAAGAATTTTCTTGTCATCAGCTAAATGCACATGTTTTTTTAGTATTACAACACAATCCGAGCGTTTTGCACGACCTAAAACAATATCTTCAGCTAATGATCTACAAGATGGTGAGCCACAAGCACCACAATCAATATTTGGGCGTCAGTAGAACTTTCTCTATTTGCTGCATCTTATTGAGAGCCTCAGACAAATCATTACTGAGATTTATAACTTGTGCAGTGGACAATGGTTCAGCAAAAAGGAATTTTCCCGTATTTGTAATAGTTTTTGAAGGTTGATTGGAAAAATTTTCTGAGGCGATTCTTTTTATTCTATTACTCGCAACAAAAGAATTTTCTATAGTTAGGCAACCACCTGAGCAGCCATTTGTACACGCGTGACACTCTAAAAACAAAACATCGTTTACTTTTCCATATTCAACTTCCTCTAAAACGCTAATAACGTTTTGAATGCCATCTACAGACAGGTAATCTGTTATTTCTAATGCCTGACTTTGTCCGCCTGCTCTAGCAAAGCCAATTCCTTTTCCTGAAGGGTAATAATCAACATTCACTTTACCGTCTACGTTAATAGTTTTGCTTATTTCTAAAAACACAGATTTGATTGCAAAAGTAGCGTCAATATTTGATGTAATAATGCCTACAGGTTTTTTAAAACTATGAATTCTTGCCGAACATGGAGATATATAAAAAATGCCGATTTCTTCAGCCCTGAATCCGGCAGCCTGCATTGCTTTTTCGCGTGCTAGTTGAGCAGAAATTTCTATTTCTGAGTCCATCGGAAGTAAATTTTCTAGGAGATCAGGAAATTGTATTTGAATCAGTCTTACAATTGTTGGGCAAGATGATGAAATAACAAGGGTTTTGTCTTTCATATATGCTTTAGTAAAAGTGGTTACGTATTCAGCGCCAATAGTGGTCTCAAAACATTCATTAAAACCAAGAGTTAAGATGCTTGAAAGAATCTGCGATGGTGAAATGTTTCTATGGAACTGTCCATATAATACTGGATTAACTAGTGCGATTTTATATTGAAATTTATAAATATCAGATAAATCATCTGTTATACCATATAGTGCATTATGCGGGCATACTAAGATACATTGTCCACAATTAATGCATCGCTCTTTTAGTATTTTTGCTTTACCAAATTTTACTCGCATAGCTTCAGTTGGGCAAACTTTAAGGCATTTTGTACAACCAACACATTTTGAAGGTTCTAGCGCAATAGCGTGAATTAAAGAATGCATAATATAACTCCAAAAGATTCAGATTTTTTTCTAGTCAAAAGGAAAAATCACAAAAACTTCTTGATTGTCTTATTCCAGAACTCATAACCTTCAAGCCTAAGCATACGTATTTTAAGCTCAGACAAATAGAAGACAACTTCAACGATTCCATTATGTCTATATTCTTCACCGTCACAAACAATAACAATTGAATTTTCATAATTATATTCAGGGTTTATTTTTATTGTTGCATTAGAAGGAAAAATTGTACTAGAAGTAAACGAACGATATGCCGTGGTATTTATTGGTGCAATTGGTGTAATCTGTAAAACATTTAAGCGAGGGTCAATAATGCTACCGCCTACAGAGTAGTTGTATGCAGTGCTGCCTGTAGAAGAAGCAACAAGTATACCATCGCCGCTAAAACTTTGCATTAATTTATCATTTACAGAAATATTAAGATGAACAGTTCTAGACTTATCCCCTTTAATAACGATTTCGTTTATGCCAAGAGCAGAAATACAGTCGGTGCGAGTACATATAATTGCTTCAACAGGGCTTATTTCTTGAAGATAAAAATCGTTGTTTATATATTTATTTAAAAAATCATCAATTTCTTCAGGAAGAAGATCAGAAAAAAAACCTAAATGTCCTGTGTTAATACCAATGATAGGGATATCGGGGAATTGAAACTTATGCATAGTTCTTAAAAAAGAACCATCTCCGCCTATGCAGATAATTAACTCAGCAACATAATCAAATGTATCACTAACGTAGTAACCTAGTTTAAGTAATTTTTCTTTTAATAATTTAGCTGTTTCAAGAGAAAGATTTGAATCGCTATGGATTATATTGATTATTTTATTTGAAACCATAAAATATCTCCTTCATCATTGCTAATTGTATTGGAATGCACTCTTCTATTATATTCGATATGTCTTTAAAAAATCCTTTATTAATCTACGTAAAAAGGATATAATTTAGAGTGTATAATAAGTGAAAAGCACATAAAATATCTTTTCAATAAGATCTAAAAGGAGGGTAAGCGTTATTTTATCAAAAATTGGGCAGACAGAAAATGTACTGTTATATGATGTTGAAATTGAAGATATGGGTTATACGTTAAAAGACATACTAAAAGATAGATTGCATTTTTCAAGCCGTTTATTAGCTAGGCTCAAAAGAGAAAAGAATATTCATGTAAATGAAGTACATGCGAAATACCATCAAATTTTAAACGACGGAGATCAGATTAAAGTGCTGATGAGTGAAACACCGAATAAATTTGTTGCGCAGGATATTCTTTTTTTTGTTGTATATGAAGATTGCGATATTATCGTTATTAACAAACAACCAGGAATAGTTACGCATCCTACGAAAAGTCATCTTGACTTTACAATAGCAAACGCGGCAGCATATTATATGCAAGCTAATAATAAGAAGTATAGAATTCGATTTATTAATAGATTAGATATGAATACTTCTGGCTTGTTGATTATCGCTAAAAATTCTTATGCGCAACATATAGTTTCGCGACAAATGAAAGAGGGCAAAGTTAAAAAAAAATATATAGTTTTTGTTGAAGGGAATGTTGTAAAGGACGGAGATACTATTAATGCACCAATATACAGAGAAGCTGAAGATTCAATAAAAAGAATAGTGGATGATAGAGGAATAGCTTCAAGAACAAAATATAAAGTGGTAGAAAGATATAAAAATGCAACGAAATTGGAAGTTGAACTAATAACGGGGAGAACTCATCAAATTCGCGTGCATATGGAATATATTGGACATCCAATCCTTGGTGATAGTTTATATAATGCGCATACAGATGAAAGAACTGAAAGACAAGCATTGCATGCTTTTTCCTTGAAAATGTACAGGCCAAGAGGGAATACTGCTATTGAAGTAGAAGCTCTTTTGCCTAAGGATTTATGTATGTTACAAAATAGGCTAAGGAAGGAAATTTAGCATTGATATAAGGATTGCATGTAGATTTACTCCAAGCTGAGCAGTCTATTTGAATTTTACCTTAGTATTTTTATTAATTGCTTTAAACTAAGCACCCTTGTAACGCCAAGCATTAGAACATAGACAGAAGCAGCACAAATTGCATTTAGAGCAGCGCGGAACGGAATATGGGATATGAAATAAGTAGCATAGTAGTTGAATAAATATATGCTAACTAACATAGCGAGTGTGTATATGCTTGGTTTCAGGATACAAAGTGTGAATGGTAGTTTTATTCTAATCGTTCTAAAAATAATTAACGAATGAAGTGTCAGAATAATGAAAGAAGAAGCGATAAATCCAATAAAGAACCCATATATTCCATATTGCGGATTCGAAACTAGAAAGAAAGTAAAAAATAATTGTGCAGACATTCCTAAAACGTAGTTTATTGAGACTAGTACTTGTTTTCCTATCCCATGCAAGATTCCTGAGAAAGTATGTTGAACACAGAGGAATAATGTTGAAATACCAACAACTGAAAGATACCGGCCGACCTCACTTTGGTTAAAAATTATATATGCAATACTATCTCCAAACACTATATAAGCACTAGTAATTGGAATAGCAACTAAAAGTGTTATTCTAATAGAGAGGCTCGATTTTTTAGCAATACTACTATGGCTATTCAATGCCATATGTTCAGAAATGCTAGGAATTAGATTTAGTACTAAGGCAGTGGTAACTGTAAATGGCAAGAAGAGTAAAGGCATTGTCATACCAAACACTTTACCATAGATTTCAGTTGCGACAACAGAAGAATAACCAGCTAGGATTAAACGTTGGGGTATGATAATTGCATTGATGGTTTGCAGAGATACAGAAATAAATTTGCTAATTGTTATAGGAGCAGATATAGAGGATAGCTGCTTTATGTACTCAGTATGAGAAACATTATCAGAAGATCGAATTAAGCTATTGGGAGAAACTTTCTTGTAATTTAAGCGAATTACTAAATACAATAGGCCAACTGCTTTACCAATTATAATACCAACGATAGCAATAGTCACAGCAGTAACAGGGTGTTCAGGTTTTTTATAGTAAAGAACGAAAAGGACAAATGAAACACGAGCAATTTGTTCAAGCACTTGTGCAGTAGCAGTAGGTCTTATATCTTTAAGCCCATAAAAAAAACCTCTTAAAACACTTGAAAAAGTAATAATCCCCAAGGTTGGAATTGCCCAAAGCAAAGGGTAGTATAACAGCTGATTTTTCAATAGATTGTTAATTATGTAGTCGAGCTTTAAAGAAACAAAAATTGATAGTATTAAAGCAATAGAGCCTCCCATTAAAAGAGAGAGCGTTAACAGTCTATAAACGCCTTTTACGTTTTTTAAAGAGCTTTCTCTGGCGACTAGTTTTGAAACAGCAACAGGTATCCCAGCGGTTGGTAAAACAATTAGAACCATTAAAAATGGAATAACCATTTGATATAGCCCTATGGCTTGGGGACCAGGGGAACGTGACAAGAGTATTCTATACACGAACCCAATAAATTTAACAACGAAATTGATTGAAGCTAACATAAATGTTTCTGCAAGAAAGGATGTTTTTTTCAAGAAAACCACCTCTATGACGTTTAGTATATTCAAAGAATATTCGTCATAGGAAAGTATTATTACAATGAGTCTTCCTTGTATTGCAACTGGTACAACTTGTAGTAAATACTCTCGTTTTTAAGTAATTCCTGATGGTTCCCGACTTCTTTTATTCTTCCCTTATTTAATACAATGATTTTGTCGCAATTTTGTATAGTAGAAAGCCTGTGAGCTACGGCGATTGTAGTTCTTCCTTTAATGATTTTGACAATCGCATCTTGAATCAACATCTCTGTTTCAGTGTCAATATTAGAAGTTGCTTCATCTAAAATCAATATTGATGGATCTAGGATTAAAGCTCTTGCAAAAGCAATTAGTTGTCGTTGACCAGTAGAAAAGTTAACGCCTCTTTCCATTACAGGTTCGTCAAATCTAAGAGGTAACTTGTTGATAAAAGAGGTTGCATTTACATGATTTGTTACAGCTTCAATTTGGCTAGCGGAGACAGATTTATTATTCAGTATAATATTATCTTTGATAGTGCCTGTAAACATGAAAACGTCTTGTAGAACTACGCCTATGTTTTTTCTTAGAATTCCGAGTGGGATTTTTTTAATATTTATTCCGTCAATTAATATTTCACCCTTTTGAATATCGTAAAGTCTACCAATAAGATTAATTATCGTAGATTTTCCGGCGCCTGTTGCACCAACAAAAGCGATTGACTCGCTAGGATTTATATTAAAACTAATGTCTTTTAGTACCCAATCATTTTCATTATATGCGAACCACACATTTCTAAACTCAATGTTTCCAGTGAGTTTTAAGGCGTTTTGTGGATTAGAAGGAGAAGTAATAGTAGGGTTTTTATCTAACAATGCAAAAATTCTTTCTGACGAAGCCATAGCCGATTGTAAAATATTAACTTTCTCGGTTAGGTCATTAATTGGTTTGAAAAATCTCTTTATATAGTCAATGAAAGCAAAAAGGATACCAAAGGACATGGAGCCTTGTAGCACTTGCCCACCCCCATACCATATAATAATTGCAATGCCAAGAGAGCGTATAATTTCCATAGAAGGGCGAAAAATTGCAAAGATGAATATTTCGTTTTTGTCGGCTGCTAAGAGTTCCTTGTTAATATTATCGTATTTTTCAAATTGTTGTTTTTCTCTTTTAAAAACATGAATAGTTTTCATCCCTGTTAAGTTTTCGTTTAAAGATGAATTAATTTTGGCGATTTTCACACGAATTATTCTGTAAATTTTTCGTGCTTTTGATCTAAATATTAAAGTTGCTATCAAAACAATTGGAATAACAATAAATGATAGCAAAGCTAGTTTTGCATGAAGATGGATCATTACGATTATAATACCCAAAAGCAGAAAAATGTCATTGAATAAGTTTACTAGCACTCCAGTATACATTTCATGCAATGTCTCGGTATCATTAGTAACGCGTGTAACTAATCTGCCAATAGGATTCCTATCGAAAAAACTAAGTGACATATTTTGAAGGTGAGAAAACACTTCTTGTCTTATGTTATATATAATTTTATTGCTTATATAGTTCAACAAATACACTTGAATATAACTAAAAATAAACCTTGCTATGATGATAAAAAGAAAAAAAATGCTCAAAGCAGTTAAACCTGAAATGCTGTAATCCTTAAAGTTAAGTACATTTACAGAAGAGGGTTCTATGATATAGTTGTCAATAGCTAATTTAATAATGTAGGGCTGAGCTAAATTAGTTATAGCTATCAAGGCAATCAAGATTATACATATTGATAGCGAAAGCCAGTATGGTTTTGCGTATGCTAAAAGACGCCTCATTATTTTTGAATCATAAGCTTTGCTAAGCTTTTCTTCTTTGTACATGTCGTCCATATTGTGTCCCTCCAAAATTTTGATGTTTAATTTGAAAGTATATTATTCTTCATCTATTTTTTTCTGAAGAAGTTGTTTCTGGTAAAAATTTGAATAGAGACTGTGATTGTTAAGTAGCTCTTCATGAGTTCCTTGTTCAAGAATAGCTCCACTTTCAAGAACTATTATAAGATCGCAATGTTTGATTGTAGAAATTCGGTGAGATATTATTATATTAGTCTTATTCTTGCGTTCAAATTTAAGAGCATTAATAATTTTTTCTTCAGTTTCCGTATCTACTGCTGACAAAGAGTCATCTAAAATTAGTATATTCGGACTTTTCATCAAGGCTCTTGCTATCGAAATCCTTTGTTTTTGTCCGCCAGAAAGATTTACGCCACGTTCACCGATAACAGTCTCGTATTGATTTGGAAAATCCATTATATTTTTATGAATATAGGCTGTTTTAGAGGCTCTTTCAATATTACTTTGTGTACTAGAATCAACGCCAAAAGCAATGTTATTTGATATTGTATCAGAAAATAAGAAACTGTCCTGGTCAACGTATCCAATTTGTTTTCTAAGACTTGATAATTTCAATTTATTAATAGAGATGCCATCAATGTATATATTACCATCACTGGGCTCGTAGAGACGTAGTAACGAAGTTGCTATACTAGTTTTTCCACTACCTGTTTTGCCTATTATTCCAATGCTTTTACCAGCAGGAATACGCAGGGAAAAATTATTAAGTGCACGGTTTTTGCTATTTGGATAACATAACGTGACAGAGTCAAAGATGATTTCATGAGTAAAAGAATCTAAGGAAACAGCAGCAGCTACATCGGAAATTGTAGGAGTTTCATTGAGAATTTTGTTGATTCTTTCCATTGAAGCAGCGCCTCTTTGCATAATATTAACAACCCACCCTATGGCCATCATTGGCCATACTAGAAGTGTTAAATATGCGTTGAAAGCTATAAAGTCACCTAGTGTAATGCTTTCATTAATAACAAGGGAACCACCATATCCAATTGCTATGACGAAACTGAAAGCTGCGAACAATTGAACTACAGGAAAGAACATACCAAATATTTTGACTAGATTCATTTTTTTATCAAAAACTATTTGATTTTTTCGTCTAAATTTGCTTATTTCTTCCTCCTCCTGAACATATGATTTAACAACATGAATTCCGGAGAAGTTTTCTTGCACTATATCGGTTAAAGAGGCAATAGATTTTTGTACTTGCTTGGATTGATAGTTAATTCTCTTCCCAAATTTACCTATAATAAGTACTAAAAAAGGAAACGGAATTAGGGCAAACAAAGTTAATCTAAGATCTGTTGTTATCATCATGGTTACGGCGACAACAGTAATTAAAACGGAATCGATAATTAATATTAAACCTACCCCAAGCGCACGGCGCACAGCGCTAATATCGTTTAAAGAAAGTGACATTAACTCGCCAGTTTTACTGTGGTTATAAAAGTCCGAAGAGAGAATTAAGAAATGAGAAAACAATCTATTCCTTAAATAATATTGCAATTCACGAGAAGTGCCTATTATGTATATTCGCCACAAAAAACGGAATATAGCTATGCTTATTCCAATTCCAATTATCATTAGCCCATAATTGATAATATGATTAAACGTCAAAAGGTTATTTTGCAGTCTGTCCGTAAAGTGCCTTAAAATTTCTGGTATTGCAAGCTGTAGAAGGTCAACTATTACAAGCCAAGTGATGCCAAGGAAATACTTCCATTTATTCTTGATAAAGAAATCTTTTAAAGTTAAAAAACTAGTCAAATTGTTCACCTCAGAGTCATGAATAAGAGAATCTCCAATACAAAACGAAATCCCTCAAAATGGGATTTCGTACAAGCGAATTATGCTTATTGTTTACTTTTTCTCATGTTTTTTTGCATTATTGTCTTCGTTAAGGTTGACAAGTTTGTTTTTTTTCTGATTATCTAGTTCTTTAGAAACTTTCTCTTTGTATTGCGTTGATTTTCCCTCAAACACTGCATTTTCGTCTATGACAAATGTTTTAGTATTTGAATCTCCAATAAGTTGTCCTGAAGATGTAATTCTTAAGGAATCTGTAGCAATTATGTTCCCTGTTACTTTGCCTGATATTAATATGTTTGTAGCTTTTACATCTCCAGCTATTTTTCCAGATTCACTTAAAATAATATTTTCTTCAGAAATTACTTCACCTTTTACTTCTCCATCGATTCGCAGGGTTCCACTGCTTTTAATAACCCCATCGAAAAAACAATTTTTGCCGATTAAAGAATCAATTCTACTGAATGATGCTGCACGTTTTTTACTAAACATATTACTTCCTCGCTCTCTATTAATAATTATTTTAGTTTTCTAGCATTGTTTTCGGGTTAATAGGTATTCCATTTATTCTTATTTCAAAATGCAAATGTGGTCCTGTGCTTCTACCAGTACTACCCATCTTGGCGATAATATCACTTTTTTGTACACTGTCTCCGACCTGCACAAGATTTCTTCTATTATGTGCATATACGGTAGTATATCCGTAGCCGTGTGAAATGATGATAACTCGTCCATAGGCACTTTGGTATCCTGAAAAGGTCACAATTCCACTACCAGCAGCGTGTATTGGGGTGTTTGCGCTGTTAGCAATGTCTATACCGTGGTGAAATTCTCGTCTTCTTGAAAAAGGAGAAATTCTATAACCGAAAGGAGATGAAAGACGTCCTTGGGCAGGGAAAAAATCTGGGCGCGCTTCTAAATATTTGAGCTTTTCTTCAACATTTACGATAAGTTGTTGCATGCTTTCTTTTTGACTTTCGATAAGGCTATTAAGCAAGTCTATATCTTCTTGGTAAGAGGAATCAAATAACGATGGGCGTACATCAGATCTTGTTATAAGGTAAGTTAGAACTTCCTCGTTGTTTTCTTTTTCTAGTTCCACCACATTGCTTTCTTTTTCTAACCCTACCATATTTTCCACTTTGTTCTGAAACGAATCTAGGTCTTGTACTTTGAGGTTGATTTCTTTTAAGTTATTACTTAAGAAGGCAATTTCTTCAGATTGAGCAGTATTTTCTAGTTCCAACTTACTAATTTGAAGGTCTGCTAAAGCTAAATCGTCAGAAACATCAAAATATATGTATGATAAAACAGATGCACAACTCACAGTGAGAATAACAAGCAATGCAAAAAAAGATGGGATCCAATAGGGAATACTAAACTTGATTAATTTATTAGAGCTGCTAGGAATAATTAAAAAAGATAAACTTTTTTTATGAGTGCTTCTCACATGGTATTTTTTTTTCATTGAAAACATGTCCTCCTTAGTGTATGGGTGCATTTTTAATATGCCTTTAAATTCTTAATGGCAACTCCTAGATTTATTATACATCTTTCGACATATAAATGAAAATACCTTTTACAAATCGATATTTTTTTAATTTTTTTTTGTTAAGTGTATATAGACAGATGAGTCTCGAATACGGAAATTGTGTATAGATTAATAAAAGAACTTATGTTAAAATAATACTATTAATATAATACTATTAATATAGTGCAGGAGGACTAAATATGCAGAAAATTATGTATGATGACACAATCGTTAAGATCGAAGAAGAATTAAGATGTGTTTGTACAAAGATAAAGCGTGAAGGTAGAAAAATTCTTAGTGATTTGGGAATAACACCACCACAATTTGAAGCGTTACAACATTTAATTAAAGAAAACAGCTTGACAATAAGTGAACTGAGTAAAAAAATGCATTTAGCTTGTAGTACTATTACAGACTTAGTAACTCGCATGGAGCAGAATGGGCTAGTACAGAGAAATAAAAGTACAAAAGATTTAAGAATAATCCGAATTGTTGTACAAGAAAAAGGTTATCAGATTATTAAAGAAGTATTGATTATACGCAGAAACTATCTAAGTGGATTGCTTGGAAATTTAGAGCAAGAACAAAAAAAACTTCTCACTGAGGGAATAAATATAATATACAATAGGATTATGTAGAGAATCATATCACCATGTAAATAAATACTGTGCGGGGAGGAAATTGATGACATGCAGATAATTAACAATAGATTTAAAATTGATAAATTTATCGATCAAGATATTTTTGGAAGTAAATATGTTGCTATAGATTTAGTCCAAAACGAGCATAAATTATTTTTGAATATTGTAAACAATGACGATTTATCTAAGCCATTTATCGATTTTTGTATTGACAATTTCCTGGAAATTTCTTCAAGAAAGAACTCAGCACTGTTTACAGTTTTAAATTTCGGTGTTATTGACTCTATAGATGATAAGTCAGCGACTGAGACAATGTACTATTACACGACAGAATATGTTGAGACGAATTTAATTATAGATTTGAAACAACCCCTTTCTAAAGAGGAATTGTTAAGTGTATATGTTCAATTGGCCCGCGCGATAGATTATTTGCACTTTTGTGGAGACAGTTATAAATACATTCATTCCGATACGGTTACTTTATTTCGTGAAAATGGGGAAGTTAAGGTAAAACTAAAGGATCTTATATCGTTGAAGAAGGAAGATTTATTCAGTAAATATGGCAGAAAATTCTATGATATTGAGTTTTTAGAGGAATCTAACCAGTCCGTAAAAAACTTACACCGTATAGATATTTTTTCTTTAGGGACTTATCTTTATTATTTACTAACTTTAGATTGCTTTAATCGAGAAGATTTATTGAATTTAATCAATAAGTATGATGATGATGTAGAAAAAAAATGGATGTCTAGCTTTTTTAGAGTTATCAATAAAATGGTAAGACCGTATGAGAATACAGAATACAGTGGCATTCATGAGGTTAACAAAGATATAAAAGACATTTTTGAGTTAGATTATATCATCGAAGATAAAACACAAGTTGATCGACTTAATTTTAACATACCATTAGTTGGAAGAGAAAACGAACTAAAGAACATTTTTAATGCAATCGAGCAGGATGACAACAAATTGTTACTAATTAGAGCCACTAAAGGCATGGGTAGAAAAAGATTAATTAGTGAAGTGTTTTATAGAATGAAATTAAAAAAATATAACATATTTAGTATTTCGTGCGATTTACAGGATTCGGGTTTTCGCCCTACAATAGCTTCATTGTTAAGGCAGGTAATAAAATTATCGGATAGAAGTATTATTATGAAATACGCCAAAGAAATAGTAAAAATTATTCCAGATATGATACATAGTTATAACACCACACCTTCACAAGAACTGCCGGAAGATAGAGAGATGCTTAGATTATTTGACAGAATTTCAAATTTTATTGTTGATACATTAGACCAAAAACCAACAATTATTGTAATTGATAATTTCAATATAGCTAATCAAGCAGTTGTTGAATTTATTGATTACCTTCAAAAATTGAGTAGTGTTAAAAATTCAACGATTACCATATTGTTAGGAGTTACCGAAACAGAACAAAATGGCGAAAAAAGTGAGCACTATGTAAACAAATGGCTTTATGATGAAGATGTTGTTGAAGTAAAATTAAATAGACTTTCGGTACAAGAAATTGCCAAAATGTTTAGCTATATTTCTGGATGGTATAAAGAGCCGTTAAAGCTAGCCACTCGAATAATGGAAAAAACAGAGGGTGTGCCCGCATACATAGGGGAAGCTATTAGAGAAATGTATGACAGAGGATCATTGCGAATTGATTATGCAGATAAAGGCGTGGGTTTTGCATGGCATTTGGACACAGAAGACTATGAAACAATTGTAAAACTAGACAATATCGAAGATACAGTGAAAAGCCAACTATTAAAGTTTAGCAAAGAAACAAAGAAAATTCTAGAAGTTATTTCAACTTTTAAAGGTTCTATATCGAGTGAGACAATTAATAAATTGCTAAATTGCAATAAAGATAATTCAGCAATACTTAGCAAACTTGTTCAGCTAGGAATCCTACATGAGCAATTAGAGGATAGAGGGTTTTCATATTCGTTTCGTAGCAGTAGTGTAAAAGAATTTGTATATATGAATGTTGAAGAGAATAAGAGATTATTGATGCATAAAATGGCTTGTACTGTATTAGAAAAACTGTTTGAAGTAGAAGACGTTAAGAACAAAGAAGAATTGATTTATCACCTTGATTTATCTGGTCAAAAAAGCAGAGCAATAGATTATTACGTTGAAGCTGGAGACAGTATGCTTAAGTTGAATATTTATTCGCAAGCATTGTTGTTTTATACAAAAGCTGTGGAATTGTTTGGTGATGGAGAGGATGCTAGAAGGAGTGAAGTTCTAATAAAGATTGGAGATATAAAAAAGAATCAAGGTGATAATGAAGGAGCATTACAGATATTCGCCGATTTGATAAAAGAGAGTACTTTACAAAAAAACGCCTGCGTAGAGATTGATTTAGTTAATCGTATCTCTAATATTATGATGAGTAGAAATGAATTGAAAAAGGCAGAAAAAAAATTATTAGTTACAATGAAAAAAGCCCAAAGAATTAAGTGTTACGATGGTTTATTAGAGGGTGCATTTTTGTTGGGTCGTATATACATGGATAGTAGAGAAATAGAAAAAATGGATGAAGTCACTGATAAATATCTAACTCTTGCTAAGAAATTAAAGAACAGCGAATATACGGGCAAATTGTTAAGTCAAAAAGGTATAGTTGAATTCTATAGAGGTAATTTTGAGCTATCATTAAATATGTTTAAGAAAAGCATAGAAGAATTTGAAGATGCGAGGATGACAAAAGAAACGAGTAGACCATATAATAATATAGCAGTGATTTTTTTTGAACATATGAGAGATAAAGAAAAAGCGAAAAAATACTTCAGTAAAGCTTTAGAAATCTCAACGCAGTTTAATATTATAGACATAATGGTTGTTGCATGGGTAAATCTAGCAGAGATTTCTATAGAGGAAGATGACTACCATAAAGCGATAGATTTTTTGAACAAAAGTGTAGAACTTGCCGTAGAATATGGTGAAGAGAGATTGAAATTTAATGCAAATCTTAACTTAATAAAATGTTATACACGCCTACATGATTTCAACTCTGCTAGTAATTATTTAAGTCGTGTTCAAGAGGATTTAGACTTTAATAAAGAGGTTGTTCAAAACCTTGGAAGCTATTACAAGGGACGACTAGAATTTATGGAAAACCTAGGGGAATTTGATGAAGTAGTATCTATTGCGGAAGAAGCATTGACAAAAATTCCCAAAATGGATAAAAAAGTAAAAGTGGGAATAGAAGTGCATAAATTTTTAGCCGAGATAGCTTTGAGTAATAAAGTCGATGAGAGTAAATTACATGATCTTATGGAAAGAATGGGAGAAGTATCTTCATTCATTTATCACAGACATATGTTACTGAAGACAGCTGAGCATTATATTTTAAATTGTAATAATGAAAAAGCAGAGATGCTTTTAAGTGAAGATAAAAAATTGGTTGAGATATTTAATAGTAAGTATTTAGAGTTTTATCGTAGGTATGTGAGAGGATTAATTGTTGATACAATAGAGTCGTTTGAACAACTGTTGTTTGAATTATTGCCAACTCATCTTGAGCAACTTAAATGGAAAACATATAGTAAAATAGGAAGTAAGCAAATAGAAAAAAAGAATTACTTTGCTGCAGTACATTCATTTTTAAGAGCGCTAGAGATTATTGGTTTAATAGCAAATAGAATACCTAAAAAATACAGAGATAGTTATTTGCTTTGTGATAATAAGTATTTAGTTATTAAAAAATTACAACTTTTATACAAAGTTGTTATCCTTCAGCAAAAAGAAAGTATCTTTAAAGAAGCTTTAAACTTAAAGGAAGTACCAAAAAAATATATTGAAGAGGATAAGTTTGATGTTGCAAGGTATAGAGAGCTATTTCAAAAGGACGAGTTTTATAAACTGGCACTGGAAAACTATAAAAAAACTTTTCCTTCTGATATTGACAGTATTGAGGATTTAGTAAAATCTCTTACATGTGATATTAAAACTAATTTAAAGGTGATTTTGGATTTTCTCGGGACAATAACTTTGGCTACAAGAGCTGCAGTAATTAGTGCTAGCTATAGCAAAATGGAAATCATGGCATATATTGGAGATTGTATGGATTTGAGAAATATTGATTATCTGTTCAATAAGCTTGTCAATAGCACAGAAAATATGATATTGGAGGATAAATTTATAACCAGTAGGTCACAGGGAAGAGGGAGTGAATTTGTTGGTGACAAAGCGAGCGCAGTAATGTGTATTCCAATTATAGACGGTAATATCTTAGAATCAAAAGTTGGTTTAGAGCAGAGAAAATGGAAAAATATGGCAACGAATAAAATCGAAGGGTATATCTATCTAGAAACAGACAGAATATTTAGTAATTTCACATTAGATGCAGCTAACAAATGTAAGGAATTAATACCACTTATCTGCCTAATGTTGCGTAATCATAGTTTGTCTTTTGATTCGTCAATGGATAAAATGACGGGTATGTATAATAGAACTTACTTTGAAAAAGTAATGAATGAAAAAGTTGAAGAAGCAAAAAAATTGAACTTATCCTTTTCAATTATTATATGCGATATCGATCATTTCAAAAATGTCAACGACAAATATGGACATCAAAGAGGAGATTTAATACTTACCAATACAGGTAGAATAATCAAAGAGAGTGTTAGAGAAACAGACGTCGTTGGAAGGTATGGTGGCGAAGAATTTATTATTTTGTTAACAGAAACAAAGAAAAAAGATGCTTTCTATGTAGCGGAAAATATTAGACTAAAATTCAATAATGCAATGTTATTAGGAAATGACGGAACACTAACTATTAGTTGTGGTGTAGCTACTTATCCTGACGATGCCATTCATAAAGATGCGGTTATTGAGAAGGCGGATATAGCTTTGTATGATGCAAAAGAATCAGGAAGAAATGCAACGGCTGTTTGGGAAGAAGGTATGGAAATTGTCCAGAACAGAGCTGATAAATTGGCAGGAATCGTAACGGGGAATAGTATACAAGATCAAAGAAACATATTAGCGTTAATTGAAATTCTAGAAACTATGCTAGCCGAAAAAAGCTTAGCAGAAAAAGTATTTATAGTGATTGGTAGGCTGATTGAAATTAGCGAAGCAGAAGAGGGTATAGTTTTTTTTATTGAGGGGTCTAAAATAAGAGAAAAAATAATGCGTAAACGTTTTGTAAATCAGTTTGTTGAAGATGTTAGTTACAACGAAAATTTAATTAATAAAACTATACAAACTATGAAGGGTGATTTCTTAATTGATTGGGAGAATATTAGTCATATTGATATATTAACAGGAACACCAAATTGGAAGTCGGTGATTATCTCTCCTATAATAGTCGGTGGCGAATTAAAAGGGATTGTTCAGTTATCTGTTGCAGCTAGAGAAAAAGAATTTGATTTTAACTCGTTTAATTTAGTTAAATTAATGTGTAATATTATGGGCGCGCATATTTGAAGACACCGGGGACGTTTCATCTGTCTTATAACGACTTAGGCGGAGCCTGATAAACTTCAAGAGAATCATCCTTTATAAGTAGAGAACCGAAATCAATGATTTCGTGTGAATCACTTAGTTGTTTCATCTAAAATACCTCGGGGTTTATCTCCGAGGACTGAAATCGAAGATTCTTTTATTTCGGTCTTAAGCATTTCCACTTCAATGAAAAACAAGACAGATGAAACGTCCCCAGTGTTCTCCATCTTTAGCTTATAGTTGAGAATTTTACTCTTTTTCAAGCATATCTAAGACTTTATTCAATTTAGATTTTTGCTGCTCATTCAAAAACGGTATAATTTTATTGACGATTTCTTGTTGATTAGGAACAGTTTTTTTGAGTTTTCCTAGCTCTTTTAAAATTTCTTCTTCTGAGCTACCACTATACCTATTATAAATGTTAAGTGCTTTTTGAAAATCTTCCTCTGAAATATAGCTTTTAATTTCTTCCAACTTAGAGTAATCACCTTTTTTAGCTGCAATTAAAAATTCGTTAAGTTTTTTCGAGTCCACAACGATCCATCCTAATATTTTACTAAATTGATTTTAAAAACTGTCGGTATAATCTATGCGACGAAATCACATTTTGCCACAAAATAATCTGAATTGTCTTTTAACTGACGCTCAACCAAGAGAAGACAAGTCCCTGTCCCCTTGTCTGCTTTTCCATTCTTGACTAAGTTATGGTTGAATGTCAGTTTTAAAAGCACAGAGGTTAAGTTGGTGGATTGGAATCGGAGATTCTTTTGCATTTAATATAATAATTCGGATGAAACTGAAGTATATATTAATAACGGGCATGTGAAAGGGGGTCAGGCTTCCCGATATCCCGATATTTTCCGGAACGGAACAAAATAAGCGACATTCAAATATCGGGATATCGGGAAGCCTGGGCCCTGCAATTAAAACTTAAGCTCAGTTGAAAGGATGGTATATGATAATGCGCATTGATATAGAAAAAAAAACAGGAAATGGTTGAAGGAAATAAAAGCAACACTCGCTCATTTTGGTTGTTTTTTGTTATTGCGATTACATACTTTTTAAAAGAGGGAGTAAAAATTTTTGATTTTAATTCGATTGATGCAACTAACCTTGAAAAGAAAACGAAAATGTTGAACAGAGTAAGAAATTATATGAATCCAGCAGAACAAGATATAATATACAAAGCGGAAATGATAATACATATGATGAAGACATTGAAAGAACTTTCTCTAGCACCAAACTTTAAGGATGCTGAAACGATGTATACTACATTGTCATTTGGGGACAGAAAGAGGCAAATGATGATGGATATAAGTGAGTTTTTAAGTAGCGACAGCAAAAAAAATGTTGATATTGCAATGAATATTTATGAAAAAGCAAATAAATTTGGGAGTAAGTTTCAAGCGATAAAAGAAAATTCCAATGAAGAAATTAATATCGATACTATAGAGGGCTATGTGGAATTGATTGATCCGTTGGTGGACGAAGGACTAAGGGAGAAAGTAAAGGATTTAAAAAAAGTCTTTAACATGTTGAGAACAATGAAGCTGTTTGACAAAAAGAATAATATTAATGATTTTAATGACGGGGATATTTTTAAAATGATTGAGCCTTTTGTTGACGAAGATCAAAAGGAAATGGCGCACAAATTCATTCAAATTTTTAAAGCTGTTAGCTCTATGGATAATAAAGAAACAAGCGATGCAAAACCAGATGAAATTGATGAGGAGACAGATGAAATTGATGAGGAGACAGATGAAATTGATGAGGAGACAGACGGAATTAAAGAAGAGAGCGGAAATCTACTATAGGGTTAACGATTTTAAGAATACCCCTGGAAAATCACTTACAAACCACCTTAAATAAATAAATAATGCAGACTAATATTTTGTTAGTTTTTTATGAAAATATAAAGGGAATTTCGTTCATATGTAGAATAATACTAGTATCACGGTTTGATAAAATACGGGAGGTAAAAATGAATGGACGAAAGACAATATGTGATTTTCAAATTAGATGGAGATGAGTTTGGTGTAGATATTATGCACGTGAAAGAAATTAGCGAATATAGAAAAGCCTCAAAAGTTCCCAATACACCGAGCTTTATTGATGGAATAATTAATTATAGGGGGATAGTTACTCCTGTCATTAATTTAGGTGAAAAATTCAATCAAAAAGAAGCGGAAGTTACCAATAGTTCAAGAATTATAATTATTCACTTAAATAATAGGCAAACAGGATTTTTAGTTGATGATGCTTCACAGGTTTTGACTATTGACTCTAAGGACATTGACGATGCTCCCGATTTGATTACAAGTGTTGAGCAAAAATTTATCAGTGGGATTGCAAAAGTAGAGGATCGCATGATAATTATTTTAGATCTTGAGAAAGTACTCAATGAAAAAGAAAAAGAAGAATTACAAAATGTTTAAAAGCAGACAAGGGTAGCAGGCAAGGGGGATAGGGACTTGTCTGGTCGTCTGATATTGATATAGTATATCAGGCAAGTTCCTGTGCCCTTGTCTGTGGGACTTGTTTACTTATGTGCTTGAAAAAGTTGAGGTGTAAAAATGATTAACAACAAAGTAGACATAAACAAAATGGATGAAATTTTAGAAAAGACTATTTCAGTCGTTGAAGATAGTAAAGAGGAGATTTTCGAAATTGCTGAAAGAATGAGAAGTGAATGCGATTCTTTAGAAAAACAATTAGAAGAGATAAAGAAAAAAACAAAGGATGTTATATTAGAAGTTGAAATGTTAATAAAAGAAGAAAAAAACAGTAGGAGAAACTTGCTCAAGGTAAGTAAGTATATAGATAAATACATGGAAGAAGATATTAAGTCAGCATACAAAGAGGCGAGTCTTGCACAAGTGAAATTGAATATTAAACAGCGTGAAGAGAGCGATATAATCAGATATAGAAATGATTTAGAAATTAGACTTAGTAAAACCAAGATTGTACTAAAAAAAGCTGATGGGTTAACATCTAAAATTGGTGTTGCTTTAGAGTATTTAACAGGGAGTATTCAAGATATACATAGTACTATAGGTGACTTTCAACAAAAACGCATATTAGGGCAAAGAATATTGTTAGCACAAGAAGATGAGCGCAAACGTGTAGCTAGAGAAATTCATGATGGTCCAGCTCAAACATTGTCTAATATGCTGATAAGACTCGACATGAGTTATAAACTAATTGATATTGATAGTGTGAAAGCTAAGTGTGAATTAAAAGAGCTGAAAAATGTTGCAAAAGACAGTATGAAAGATATCAGAAAAATCATCTACAATTTAAGGCCCATGTCGCTAGATGATGTTGGCTTGATCCCATCAATTAATAGATATATTACTTCATTTCAGCAAGAGACGAGAATCCACGTTGAATTTAGAGTTTTATCATCAGTAGATATAGATGGATCGCTACTAAAATTAACGATTTTTAGGCTTGTACTAGAGTCGTTAAACAATATTCGCAAACATTCTAGAGCTACGGACGTTAAGATATCACTCGAAAAAAACTTTAGAGGAGTAGCTATGAATATTAGAGATAATGGTATAGGTTTTGATGTAAATACCCTAGACGAGCAACAAAACGAAGAAAAAGGATTTGGCATTCTTAGTATGAAAGAGAGAGTAGAATTGTTAAATGGGGAATTTCAAATACTTAGCAACTCAAAAGAAGGCACAAAGATAGTAATTTTTATCCCGAATAAAGACTAAGGAGAATAGTATGGAAAAAATTAAGATACTGATTGCTGATGATCATTCGCTTGTAAGAGAAGGCCTCAAGCAAATATTAGAATTAGAAAGTGATATGCAGATTGTTGGGCAGGCAGGTGATGGTGAAGAAGCAATAATGTTGTTGCAGCAAACGAAGCCTGATATAGTTATATTGGATATAAACATGCCTAAAATGAACGGAATTCAAACACTAAGACGTATGAAAGATATGGTCTACACAACAAAAATCATAATGTTAACATTTCATGAAGAAGAGGAGTATATAAGAGAAACACTTAACCTAGGAGCAAATGGTTATGTTTTGAAGGATGCAGAGAGTGAAAGTCTTACTAAAGCTATTAGAGAAGTATACAACGGTGGGACGAGCACGCCAACACACATTATGAACAGTAATTTTGAAGAACAATTTTTGCATGGTAAAACAAACAGTGAGAAAGAGAAACGAAAATTGACTAAAAGGGAATATGAAGTGTTGACTTTAATTGCTGAAGGTATTAGTAACAAAGAAATTGCTAGTAGGCTTTTCATTAGTGAAAAAACAGTGAAAAATCACGTTTCTAGTGTATTTAAGAAAATAGGTGTAAGTGATCGTACACAAGCAGCTATTTATGCATATAAATGTCAAATTAAGAAAATTTAAAGAATGAACAAAAGGGACGGTTTTTGCAGTGCTTTTTGCGATATCGTGTACAAAAAGCAAACTAAGAACCGTCCCCATTTGCCAAAGAACAGGTAGAGGGGTCAGGCTTTCCGATATCCGATACTTGCTTTGTTTCGGAAAGCCTGACCCCTATTTGAGATTTTGATTCAATTATGTTTTGGTGCCGCGGAAGGGAATCGAACCCCCACGATGTTACCATCGGCAGATTTTGAGTCTGCTGCGTCTGCCTATTCCGCCACCGCGGCGTATATGAGGTGCGATTTACATAGTAACATACTAAAAGACTAAAGTCAATAAAATGATATCAAAACAGGAGAGTAGCACTTTGCCTATTCCTCTGTCTTTCTATTGCTGTTTTCAATAGCCACGAATATATGATAAAATAAAAATATAATACTAGGGAACAAAAATAATTTTTTATCGTCTAAGTAAGTAGGAGGGTGTGAAAGGAGTGAGAGACTTGAATCAGCAGGAAATTTCCTTAATTAGAGACACGAAGAATGGTAATGCATCAAGTTTTGAAGAATTAGTCTCACCGCACTATAAGAAGGCCTTTAATACTGCATATAGGATTTTGGGCAACTTAGAAGATGCAAATGATGTGGCGCAAGATGCTATAATCAAAGTTTTTAAGTCAATTGGTAGTTTCCAAGAAAATAGCAGTTTTTCAACGTGGGTCTATAAAATAGTAGTAAATACATGCATTGATTTTAAAAGAAAGAATAATAAAGAACAAGTAATATACTTAGATAAAGAGATAGGTGAAAAAAACGGGGGAGTATTGCTAGAACTGCCTGACAAATCAGGTACCCCGGAGAGTCTTTTTGAAGAAACTGAAATAAAGCATATAATTCATGATTCAATTAATGGATTAAATTTTGAGCAAAGAAAAATCATCGTTTTGCGAGATGTTAAAGGATTTTCGTACAAAGAAATTGGCGAAATAGTTGATTGTACAGAAGGGACAGTAAAATCAAGAATTAGTAGAGCTAGAAATAGCTTAAGGAAATTATTAGTGGCTAAATTAAATGAAGGAGAGGAGGGATAGTATGGATTGCAAAAAAATTCACTACTTCGCATCTTTGTACATTGATGGAATGATGACTGACGAAGAAAAGATACAGTTCGAAAGGCATTGTGAAGAATGCAAAGATTGTAAAACGGTGCTTGAAAATACTAGACTAATGACAGAAAGTATAAAAAAAACAAGCGATGTTAGCTTGCCATCAAATTTTTCCGCGTCCCTTCGTGAAAGATTAAATAGAGAAAGTAAAAAGAAGAAGATGAAATTTTCACGCATGGCAAAAAGCATTACAGGGTTAGTAGCAGTAGCGGCTGTGATTTTACTGTTTATTACAGTTGCAACGCCAAATTTATTTATGCAAATGCCAGATGAGGCTATGCCTGAAGAATCTGGTGAGAAAACACACGCCACACTATCAGCCTCGCGAGATGCAGATAAAAATGAAGCTCCTACTGCTGATGATATGGCAAGAAAAGAAGTGGTAGAAGAGAGCGTTGTCGGAACAGATGAAGTTCGAGCAGGAGCGGAGGGCGCCATGGGTATGGGCGCAGGCGAATCAGTTGATATTGCAGCTACAAATATAGATTCACGCAAGATAATTTTTTCAGGCAGCTTAATGATAGAAGTTGATATTTTCGACCAAGCATACAATGAAGTATTGCGGCTTGTCGAAGTTAAAGGCGGCTTTATTCAGAATTCAAATGTTTATTATTATACTGAGCGAGAGGGAGAACAATTAAAAGCTGGAAACATTATGTTGCGAATACCAAAAGATAGTTTTAAAGTCACTTTTGACGAATTCAAAAACATAGGGAATGTAATTGATCATGGTATGAGTGGTGATGATGTTACTGACAGATATTTTGACACAGAAGCAGCAGCGATAAACTTAGAAATTCAAGAAGAACGTTTGAGAAGCATCCTTGAAAAAGCAGAAAAAATCGAAGATATTTTACGAATCGAGAATGAACTTTCAAGAATTAGGCTGCAAATTAACCAGTTTAGAGGACAACTATTAAATCTTGATAGGCATATACAGATGTCAACGATAAGAATTGATATTAGAGAAGTAAAAGATTTAACAGCGACAATTGATCCAATTGACGAAGGTTTATGGGGTAGGGCAGTAGAAAGTTTAAGAAAGACAATAAATAATTTGATAGATTTGTTTGAGAGATTATTTATTGGATTGTTTGCAGTATTGCCGATTATTGCGATTGTTATAATAATACTTTTGCCTGTAGTTATTATAGGTAAAAAGATTTTGAAGAAAGTAAGTAGGGGTTAATTTTGTCCCCACTCCTTCGTCATCCTGAGTGCAGCCGAAGGATCTCAGTACTATAAGTAATACTAAAACGACAAGTAAGTGTCCTGACTGTCATTTTGGAACTAAAAAAAATTAGGAGGATTATAATACCATGAAAAAGAATATCATTATTTCTTTATTAGTATTTGCTTTAGTAAGCTTTTTTGTTGCAGGCGCTTTAGTTTCAGAAGTAGCTTCAGCAGACCAAGAAGCTGCAATTCCTATGCCAGAGCCGATAGGAGATATAATTCCTGTACCAGGGCTAATCAATGGCGAAATTCATGTAAATGGGGCAGGCGTAGTTATGGCAAAGCCCGACATAGCTTTAGTGAATGTAGGGGTTGAAACAGCAAGTAAAAACTCAAGTGATGCCCAAAGTGAAAATGCGACTGTTTCTAATAGAGTGATTGAAGCACTTAAGAAAATAGGAATAGACGAAAAAGATATTAAAACAGTTTCATATAATATGTTTAGAGAAAGATACTACGATCACGAAAAAAGAAAGACAGTAGAGGGCGACTTTAAAGTAATTCACAGCTTACAGATAGTAGTAAGAAATATTGACAATGTTGGTGTGGTAATTGATACAGCAGTAGATAGTGGAGCTAACCAAGTAAGCAATATCAGATTTACTGTATCAGATGCAAACAAATATTACCTTGAAGCACTAAAACTAGCTATAATGAATGCTAAAAGCAAAGCAAATACTATGGCAAGCACAATGGATATAACGTCAATTGTACCAGCAAAAATAATTGAGCAGGGGTTTAATATTGCTCCACTTATTAGGGGAACGGGTGATATGATGGCAGAATCAAAAGCCATGGCACCAACGCAGATAGAGTCTGGCGAGCTTGAAATAAGAGCAAATGTACAAATGGTTTTCAGTTATTAAGGAACAGATAGTATAAAAAAATAAAAAAGAAGACCTTAACAGGTCTTTTTTTTGGTGATTAGTGCTATAATTAGTTTAGGCAAAAAAACAAGGTGTCAAAGATTCTATGAAAAAATCACTTTATTGTCACCCTGAGCGAGTCCGCGAGTCGAATGGGTCTCGTATAAAGCTTTTGACACTACAAAAAACTATTAGGGAATTATTAAGGGCAGTGCACCTATCCCCTTGTCCCTACGAGTTTAACCAATTTAGAATTTTCAAGAGAGGGCGAATAAAATGGACAAAAAACAAATGATAATTATTGATGGAAATAGTTTAATATATAGAGCGTTTTATGGTTTGCCAACGCTAACGACAAAAGATGGTAAACATACGAATGCTGTTTATGGATTTATGTCAATGCTATTTAAAGTATTAAAAAAATATGACCCAGAATATGTAGGTGTTGCATTTGACCTTAAAGCACCGACGTTTAGATATAAAGAATATAGCGAATACAAAGCTGGAAGAAAAAAAATGCCTCCAGAACTAGCGGAGCAAATCAAGCCACTAAAAGATATTCTTGATGCGATGAATATCTTTAGAATTGAATCTGAAGGATTCGAAGCAGATGATTTGATTGGCACAATAAGCAAGATTTGTGAGCAAAACAAGATTGAGAGTCTAATCGTTACTGCAGATAGAGATGCGCTTCAATTAGCATCCGAGTATACTAAAATTCTTATTACCAAAAAAGGTGTATCCAATCTTGAAATATATGACGACAAGCAAGTTATGGAAAGGTATGAAGTAACACCAACTCAATTTATTGATTTAAAGGGTCTTATGGGAGATAAATCTGACAATATACCAGGTGTTCCTGGTGTAGGTGAGAAAACGGCAATTAAGTTATTAAAGCAATTTGGGACAGTAGAAAACTTGATACAGAATACTGAACTTATTTCTGCAAAAAAGCTTAGAGAGAAAATTGAAAGCAATATCGAAAATATAATCTTAAGCAAAAGGCTAACTACAATCATTACTAGTATACCTGTTGTAGTAAACTTAGACGAACTCAAATTTGTTGAACCTAATTATGGCGAATTAGTAGAATTATTTAGAAAGCATGAATTTACAAGTTTTATTGCTAAAATTCCAAATAGAACGGTTAATGAAGTGGAAAATAATTCAAGCAACGATGAAAAAAAAGTAAAAGCCAATGTTATCATAGTAGATACCAATAAGAAATTGGAGGAATTAATTTCAGATATTTCCGCTAAAAAAGTGGTTGTTATAAATTCGATGACAGAAGAAAAGAACCTACTCACAGATAAAATAATTGCTATAGCATTAACTGCTGACGAAGAAAAACAGTATTACATAGATCTAAATAGTAGTATAAATAAGGAAACAACCATTAGTGTTTTAAAAGAAATATTAGAGAATGTGAATATAGAAAAAATAGGGCATAATCTTAAAAAAGAGATTATTCACTTCAAAAGATACGGAATAGAGATCAAGAATATAAAGTTCGACACAATGATTGCAGAATACTTAATTGATGCAACGAAAAATTCTTATGATCTTGATAAAGTAGCTTCAAATTACATAGAAGAGGTAATTACAAGTGATGAAACGCTACGAGGAAAAGGCAAAAAAAGATTGACATCTATTGAAATACCACCTAGTATGCTAATGAATTATTTAAGCCAACAAGTAAGAGCTACATTAAAAATAAAAGCAGTTTTGGAAAATAAAATTGAAGAATTGGATATGAAAGAACTATTCTATAATGTGGAACTACCTGTGGTAGAAGTTTTAGCATCAATGGAAGTTGAAGGAATAGAAGTAGATGTTAAAATGCTAGAAGAGCTGAAAATTGAATTTAGCGATATGATTATGAAGTTGTCTGAAGAAATACATAAATTTGCAGACTCTAACTTTAACATTAACTCTCCAAAGCAACTAAGCGAAGTTCTATTTAACACATTGAAACTAACACCAATTAAAAAAACAAAAACAGGATATTCTACAAATATAGACGTGCTAGAAAAATTGTATAAAGAGCATGATATAATACCAAAGATAATAGAATATAGGCATGTGACTAAACTGTACTCAACTTATGTAGAAGGCTTGCTTAATATAATAAATCCTAAATCAAAGCGCATTCATACATCATTTAAGCAAACAGGTACAATTACTGGTAGACTTTCAAGTGTTGAGCCTAATCTTCAAAACATTCCTGTAAGATACGAAATGGGGAGGGTATTAAGAAAAGTATTTGTAGCATCGGAAGGAAAACAATTTATTGATGCAGATTACTCGCAAATTGAACTAAGAGTTCTTGCGCATATTACTAAAGATGAGAATATGATAGATTCATTTGAAAAAGGACAGGATATTCATACAAGAACAGCATCAGAAATTTTTGGGTTACCAATTGATGAAGTTTCTTCTGGCGATAGAAGTAAAGCTAAGGCGGTAAATTTTGGTATAGTATATGGGATTAGTGATTATGGGCTGTCGGAAAACTTAAAAATTACTAGAAAAGAAGCAAAAAAATATATTGAAAGATATCTTGATAAGTATGTAAATGTGAAGAAATACATGGAAAATATTGTGAGAGAAGCTAAAACAAATGGCTATGTAAGTACTTTGCTAAACAGAAGAAGGTATCTGCCAGAAATCAAATCTTCTAACTTCAACATTAGGTCATTTGCAGAAAGAACAGCTATGAACACACCAATCCAAGGTAGCGCAGCTGACATAATCAAAATTGCAATGGTAAAGGTTTATAGTGAATTGAGAAACAAAAACCTAGCTTCAAAACTAATATTACAAGTCCATGATGAGCTTATTATTGAGGCGCCATTAGAAGAAAAAGAAGAAGTATCAGAAATTATTAGAAGATGTATGAAAGATGCAATGGAATTACAAGTAAAACTAGAAGTAGACCTGTCAGTCGCTAATAACTGGTATGATGCAAAATAGGAGAAACATTTTATGAAGAAAGTAATAGGATTAACAGGTGGAATAGCTTGTGGCAAAACCACCGTTTCTAATATTTTAAGAAAACTTGGGGCGGTCATTATTGATGCAGATAAACTATCGAGGGAAGTTGTGTCTAAGGGTTCACCTACACTAAATGAAATAGTATTCGAATTTGGCGCTAGTTTCCTTTTGGAAAACGGCGAACTGAATAGAAAAAAACTGGCGCAGCTTGTTTTTTCCAATAGTGAAGCGTTAAAAAAGCTAAACCAAATTATACATCCGATAATAGGGCAGAAAATAAAAAACGAGATAAAATGGAACAAAGAGAACACCAATTACCATGTTATAATAGTTGATGCAGCACTGTTAATAGAAAGCAACTTGATTAAATTAGTAGATGAACTTTGGGTGGTTACTGCAAGTGAAGCAATTCAAATTAAGAGACTTAATGAAAGAGACGGTTTATCAGAGAGTGAAGCAAGATTAAGAATTAGTAACCAGATGACTTTAGAAAAGAAAAAGAAATTTGCAAACAAAATTATAGATAATTCAGCTAGTTTAGAGAGATTAAGTGAAATTGTTGAATCTCTATGGAAGGAATATAAGTAAATGGAGGACATGATGCATAGCAGTAATAATCGCAAAAAAATAATATGTATAGTCGTTGTAGTGATATGCCTTTTAATCATTTTAAACAGTAGAAGAATACTTAAAGCTATATATCCAATTCATTATTACGATTTAATAATAGAATATTCCGAGAAAAACAATTTGGATCCATATCTAGTGGCATCAATAATGAGAAACGAAAGTGGATTTGATACTGATGCTGTTTCGGTAAAAGGTGCTAGTGGCTTAATGCAGATTATGCCACTTACAGGTAAATGGGCCGCAGAGCGGTTAAAAATATCAAATTTTAATGAAGAAATGCTATTTGACCCTAGAATAAACATTAGAATAGGGACGTGGTACCTTAATTTTCTTAATAACAAATTCAATGGTGACCTTAAACTTATTATTTCCGCGTATAATGCGGGGAATGGAAATGTACGGAGTTGGCTTGCAAATCCCGAATATAGTTTGGATGGAGTTGCCTTGAATATAATCCCGTTTCCTGAAACAAAAACATACTATAAAAGAGTATCGAGAGATTATAAAATATACAAAATTATTTACCGAGAGTAGGGGTCAAGGGGTCAGGGTTGAAGGGGTGTCATGACACCCCGGGTGATTAAATTTTTCAACCCTGACCCCATTAGCTCTTAGCTCAAACAAAGGAATGACTTATATGAGAAGAATATACTTACTAATTATTTTAATAATGGTGCCAGGGACTATGATTATAGGCTGCAATAATGAGATGTTTCAGCTTCCTAATCTAGAAATTGACGATGGTGATAAGGATGAGACATTAGATATTATTAGGAATGAAGAAGACAAACTGATAATGTCCGTTACTCGGTTTAAAACACTTAATCCCTTGCTAAATAATAATAGGAGCTTGATGCAAGTTCACAGACTATTATATGAGAGTTTAGTGTCTTTTGATGAAGAAATGAACATTACACCACAAATTGCAGAGAAATGGGAAATATCAGAAGATGGGAAAAGTATTGAATTCACAATTAATAGCGACATATATTGGCATGATGGTGAAAAGTTTTCAGTAGACGATATTGTTTTTACTTTTGGAATTATTGAAAAAATGTACAAAGATAAAAAAATACATTCGCCATATGAAAATATTTTCGATGTTGTTTCAAGGGTAAGCATAGATGATAATACAGTTACGGTAAGGCTAAAAGAACAATTTGGGAATGCACTTGAATTGATGACTTTTCCAATTTTACCAAGTCACTTATTTTTAGATGGGAACATGGATAAATTACATTCAAACGATTTCCCATTAGTTGGTACAGGGATGTATAAACTTGAAGATTATTCAAGAATGCGACGTTTTACTTTAGTTAAAAATGATAGATATTGGGGACAATTGCCTAACATCGAAAAAATTGAAGTTAGGGTAGTACCAGATATGAGCGCTCAGATTTCTTTATTGGATAGTGCAGATATTAATTTTGCGCAGCTAGTAGACACTGATTGGCGGAGGTATTACGAGAGCGAAAATTTACGAGTACACGAGTTTATTACGAACAATATTGAGTTTCTTGGATTTAATTTCTTAAACGAGAAACTAAACAGCTTAAATGTAAGAAAAGCAATTTCATACGCAATAGATAGACATAGACTAATTAGTAGAGTACATTCAGGATATGCAACAATAGTAGATATCCCTGTAAATCCTAACTCTTGGCTTTATTATGAAGGAGCATATAAATTTGCACATGACTTCGAAGTTGCGGGTATGTTGCTAGATGAGGCAGGATATAGAATAAACATAGATACAGGAATAAGAGAAAGTGTGCAAGGTGAAGAGTTGGTATTTAGGCTGATTACAAATGAAGGGAATCCTACGCGTAAAAAAACAGCTTATCATATTAAGGAAATGCTAGAAGAAGTAGGAATAAAGTTAGAAATTGAAATTCTAGAATGGGAAAGATTTAATGAAAGTATTAGCTTAAGCGATTTTGACCTTATTCTAGTGGGATGGCAATTGTCTGAGATTCATGACTTATTATTTGCTTTTCATTCATCTGAAATTGAAAATACAAATATTATAAATTACCAAAGTGAAGAACTAGATAATAAACTTGAAAATGTTACAAACTCAATTGAAAGAGAAGAATTTCGCAAAAACTCTCAACTCGTCCAAAAATATTTAAGTGACAACTTGTTGTATTTTTGTTTGTTTTTTGAGCATCAAGCGATAGTTATGGATAGTAGGGTTGAAGGCTTGATAAATCCTCAATTTCATAATATATTTTATGGAATTGAGGAATGGTATTTTACTACGGATTAGTTCTCGTAGCACACTCGCTTGCAAGTCCTTTAAGTATTTCTAAACCATGCTGTAGTGCAGGTAAAATAAATTCAAGATTTTCTTTTACTGCCGTCGGACTACCAGGTAAGTTGATAATCAATGTACTACCTCTTATACCTGAAACAGCTCTACTTAGCATAGCCTTAGGCGTAATTTTAAGTGAATGATATCTCATAGCTTCGGCAATTCCAGGGGCGTTTCTATCTATTACTTCTAAGGTGGCTTCGGGGGTAGTATCTCTAGGGGAAAAACCAGTACCCCCAGTTGTTAGTACTAAATCAAGTTTAAGATTATTAGACATATTAATAAGTTCATCTGAAATCATTTTTTTTTCGTCTGGAAGTACAATATATTTTGAGATTGAATATTCTGCATCTGACATCATTTTTTTTATTAATTCGCCACTTATATCCTCGCGTTCACCTCTAAAACCTTTGTCACTTGCTGTAATTATACCTACTTTAAACATGTATCTTTCTCCCTTCTAAATCAGTCTAATGTAATTATAGCACAAATAAAAAAAGATGATTGATAAAAAAATATCAAATAATAGAAGGAGATTTATTTTCAATGAAGAATAGTATGTATGCAGGTGAAAATTTAATATATATTTTTCGAGTCTTTGATTCTAAGGCAATGCTATGAATTACTGACCTATTGGGATAAAGGGAAACTTCTATGCCACCCGTATTTGGAAAGGAAAATAATATGCACTATATTCCTTTCTATGGTGTTTTTTTGTACAAAAAGACATACTAAGAAGATTAGGAGGATTATTTATGCGAAAAAGTTACAAAAGAGTAGCGAGTGTTTTTTTGATTTTAATGTTGAGCGGTGTAGTATTATTTGGGTGCGCTCCAAAAGATGCAGGAAGCATCATTTTAGCTACAACTACAAGTACTGAAAACAGTGGATTATTAGACGCTATTATTCCAGTATTTGAAGAGGAAACAGGTATTGAAGTTAAAGTGGTTGCAGTTGGTACTGGTAAAGCACTTCAAATGGGCAGAGATGGTGAGGCAGACGTTTTATTAGTACATGCCAAGCAAAGAGAGATTACTTTCGTTGAAGAAGGGCATGGGACAGAAAGATTTGAAGTAATGTATAATGACTTTGTCATAATAGGACCTAAAGATGATCCAGTTAATTTGTTAACTGAAGCTAAAGCCGATGTTATTGCTGGGGTTAAGCTTATTGCCAAAGGAGAATTTTTTTTTGTATCAAGAGGTGACGATTCGGGAACTCATACAAAAGAAAGAAATTTATGGGCTGAAGCTGGTATTGAACCATCTGGGGACTGGTACGTTTCAGCAGGAAGAGGCATGGGGGACGTAATTCAAATGGCTGATGAAAAGCAGGCATATACTTTGACAGATAGAGCAACTTTCTTAGCGTTAAGCGAAACAATTGATTTAGTTGTATTATTAGAAGGAGATTCAAAATTATTTAACCAATATGGTATAATACCAATAAACCCTGAAAAAAATGAAGCTATCAATAATGAAGGTGCAATGGAATTTGTAAATTGGATATTATCAGATGAAGCACAGGAGCTAATTGCAGGATTTGGAGTAGAGAAGTTTGGAGAAGCTCTGTTTATTCCAAATGCAGAGTAAGTCTTCATATGTTCTGCTTAGCATTTTGTATTTCATTACCATAGTGTACAAGCGTTTAGGGACGAGAGGAGCAGGTTCATTGTCACCCTGAGACCAGCCTGCGAGTCGAATGGGTCTCTATTAGTTATATAAATATGAAAGGATGGAGGAGTATAATGGAACATATATTAAATGGCATAATTGAAGCATTCAAATTACTACTTAGCGGGGACAGGCAACTATATTCTATTATATTTTTGTCAATATATGTTTCATTTACTTCTACATTAATTGCTACTTTATTTGGAGTGCCTTTAGGCTTTATTTTAGGGCTTAAGAGTTTCAAGTATAAAAACATTGTGGGAAGGTTCTTATACACATGCATGAGCCTCCCACCTGTTGTAGTAGGCTTGCTTGTAGCGATAATGATTTCAAGACGAGGTCCGCTAGGAAGTTTCAGCTTGCTTTTTTCGACAACAGGAATGATTATAGCTCAGACTTTATTAGTAACACCAATTATTACAGGTATAATATTTAGTAGCTCAAAAGAGAGAGGCGAAGAAGTAAAAGAAATATGCAAAACGCTTGGAGGCAACAAGGTAGACACGCTTTTCTTGTTGATACGAGAAATGAAAGTTACAATGCTTGTTGCAATTGCAACAGGTTTTGGTAGAGCTATTTCAGAAGTTGGTGCGGTAATGATTGTAGGAGGGAACATAAAAGGGCATACAAGAGTTATGACCACTTTTATAGCAATGAATCATAGTATGGGAAATTATGCAACATCGATTGCAATGGGAATTGTACTTCTTTCTATTTCATTTATTACCAACTCAATTCTCTACAAGTACGTTATGGGGGACAGAAGATGAATATCAAACTAAATTCAGTAATTAAAAAATATGAATCCAGTAATACTAAGCAGAACGAATCTGCAAGAAGAAAAAAAAATAAGGCTAATACCGTTTTGAAAATTGATAAATTTGCGTTTGAATCTAATAAAATTCATGGGATTATTGGATCCAACGGCGCAGGTAAAACTACAATGCTTAAGATTATTGCAGGGCTAACAAATAGCACAGAAGGTGAAGTATATTATAATGATAAGTCGTCAGATGAAGAATTGTTGAAAAAAATTACTTACGCAAGTCAACGTCCGTACTTGCTAAATAACACAGTATCTTATAATATTGCATATCCGTTAAGGCTCAGAAAAATTAACAAAGTAGAGATAAATAAAAAGATAGATCATATTATGGCTGAATTTGATATTTATCACCTAAGAAATCAACAAGCTAGAAACTTGTCTGGCGGAGAAGCGCAAAAAGTAGCGCTTGCTAGGGCATTAGTTTTCGAACCTGAGTTACTTTTGCTAGACGAACCTACAGCTAATATTGACCCAAACTTTGTTGAACTAATAGAAAGTGCAATAGCAGTAAGGAGTAATTTGAAACGAATAACAGTAATAATAGCAACACATAATGTAGGGCAGGCAAGGAGATTATGTGATCAAGTTATTTTTATAAAAGCAGGAAAAATAATTGAATGCGGAGATGCTAAAGAAATAATTTCAAAACCTAAAGAAGAAAAAACGAAAAAGTTTTTAGCGTTTGAGTACAATATTAGTTGACGAAGAGATGGGGTTGTTGTCAACTTTTTCAGTGGCATAGATGTGGTTGGTTATTTTGGAATAATCGATACTAATTGTTGCCAGAAACCAACATATCAGAAAGGGAATGTATAGTGACTAGGTATTAAATCACTATACTGGGTAAATAGATGAAAATGTTTGAAGGTAGTAGTGTTGCGAATGCACGAAGAAAAATCATGGACCGTTTTAGTTCATTTAGATTAGGTAGCGAATTAGTAGAGATTTATCATTCAGCAGATAGGGTATTAGCAGAAGATGTTTTGTCGAAAAATAACGTTCCCCATTTCAGAAGATCAACAGTAGATGGGTATGCTGTTTTAGCTAAAGATACATACGGAGCTAGTGAAAGCTTACCTGCTTTTTTAGACATTGTTGGTGAAGTATATATGGGAAAGGGTGCAGAAATTGATATAGTTGAAAATCAAGCTGTCTATGTTCCAACAGGAGGAATGCTTCCAGAAGGTGCAGATGCAGTTATAATGGTAGAATATACAGAGATGCTAGATAAAGAAAGTTTAGCTGTTATGGGCTCGGTGACTGTAAAAGAGAATGTAGTTGATATAGGTGACGATATTTTTGAAAATGAAACAGTGCTAACTAAAGGACAAGTTCTACGACCGCAAGATATAGGAGTTTTAGCATCTGTGGGATTAGGTCGAGTAAAAATATACAAAAAGCCTTCAATTGCAATTATTTCTACTGGAGACGAAATTGTTGGAACTAATGAAGAAGTGAACCTAGGACAAATAAGAGATATTAACACATATACGTTAACAATAATGGCAGAACAACTAGGGTGTGCGGTCACTAAAAAAACTGTAGTTAGAGATGAATTTGAACTCTTGCAAAAGGAACTAAAAGGGAGTTTGAAAAACAGTGATATTGTTATTATTTCTGGCGGGAGTTCAGTTGGAATAAAAGACATAACTAGGGCTGTAATAGAGTCAGTCGACAAGTCAGAGGTGTTTATACATGGGTTGGCAATAAAACCTGGTAAGCCTACAATTATCGCAAAAGTTGATAATAGTTTAGTTTTAGGTCTGCCAGGACAGCCTGTGTCTGCAATGATTGTTTTTAAAGTGATGGTAGATTATTTTGTGAAGTACATACAGAGTATAGAAAAAGAAATTGAGTATGGAATTGAAGCAGAACTTTCTACAAACATTCACTCCGCACAAGGAAAGGAAACCTATCAAATGGTCACGGTTGAGAAAACTGCTGATGGATACCTAGCGACTCCTATTTATGGTAAATCGGGGATGATAACCTTGTTATCAAGAGCTAAAGGTTATATAGTTATTGATATGAACAAAGAAGGGGTATTAAAAGGTGAGAAAGTAACAGTTTACGCATTTTAGTAGGGACTGCCTGTATACGCCGTGTGCATGTTGTGGGGACGTTTCGCTCGACAGGTTGTATACGCTGTGAAATGCAAAATACACACAAAAACGTCTTAGAGGAACAAGGGGTAATGTTGCAGAATGAGAGGAGAATAAAATGAAATTTGATAGAAATGTCTATTTATCGAATATAGACTTAAATGAGGCTAAAGAAAAAATGCTAGAGAAATTCGCTTTAGAATTGTACAAACCAAAAACGGAAATCCTAACAGTAGATGATGCACTTGATAGAATCACGTATAAGCCTGTATATGCTAGAATTTCTTCGCCATACTTCAATGCATCTGCGATGGATGGGATTTCTGTGATAGCAAAGAGAACATTTGGTGCAGATGAAAGAAATCCTATTGCTTTAAAAATAAATCAAGACTTTATTTATGTGGATACTGGAGATGTAATTGAAAATCCATTCGATAGTGTAATAATGATAGAAGACGTGATTTATGTGGACAATGAGCGAGTAAAAATCATCAAAGCGGCGTCACCTTGGCAACATATTAGACCAATAGGTGAAGATATTGTAGTTAGTGAAATGATAGTGCCTAGTCGCCATCAGATTAATCCTTTTGACATTGGCTCGTTACTCTGTGGAGGTATCACAGAAATAGAAGTCATTAAAAAGCCACTAATCGGAATTTTATCGACAGGAACAGAGATTATTGAAGCAGAAGACAAAATAGAAGAGGGGAAAATTATAGACTCTAATTCCAGAATGTTTATTGCAATGACAAAGAAAATTGGTGCAAAACCTAATAGATATAAGCCAATAATAGATGATTATGAACTAATTAAGCAAAGAATAGTAGAGGCAACAAAAGAAAATGACATTGTAGTTGTTATTGCAGGGACATCAGCAGGGAGAGAAGATTATATCTCAAGCATAATTAAAGAGCTAGGCGAGATAATAGTTCATGGAATAGCCATAAAGCCAGGAAAACCTGCGATAATTGGAGTCATAAATAATAAACCGATTATAGGCGTACCAGGTTACCCTGTTTCCGCATACATTGTCTTTAGTCAAATAGTAGAACCATTAATCGCAGAGTATTTAAAAACAAAAGAACAAAAAAAAGAAATTGTTGATGCAATAATATCTAGAAGATTAGTTTCATCCCTTAAGAATTTAGAGTTTGTAAGAATGAAATTGGGGAATGTTTCCGGGAAACTAATAACAACACCTCTAAATAGAGGTGCAGGAGTAACTATGTCACTTGTAAAAGCTGATGGAGTAGCTATTATCAACAAAGAAACCGAGGGTATTGAAGCAGGCGAAACAATTAAAATAGAGTTACTAAAAGACATTGACACAATAAACAACACTATTGTGTCCATTGGGAGTCATGATGTGATCATGGACGTAATAGCCTCACTAATTGCTGAGAGGAATAGACAGTCCAGCTTATCATCAGCGCATGTTGGGAGTCTAGGCGGTATTATGGCAATGAAAAGAGGAGAAACGCATATTGCTCCTATACACTTACTTGATGAGAAAACTGGAAACTATAACACTGAATATATAAAGAGATATTTGAAGAATCAAGATGTTTCTATAATAAAAGGAGTAAAGCGTGAGCAGGGGTTGATGGTAGCAAAAGGAAACCCTAAGAAGATTAAGGATGTTAGCGATTTGGTTAATGATAATATTATATTTGTAAATAGACAAAAAGGCTCGGGAACTAGAATACTTCTAGATTATAAAATAAAAGAATTAGGATTAGATTCAGCTAAGATAATAGGGTATGAAAGGGAAATGACAACCCATATGATGGTAGCCTCTGCTGTTTCGTCTGGCTCAGCAGACGTTGGACTTGGAATTAAATCTGCTGCTGTCGCTATGGGATTGGAATTTGTTCCTGTTGGTGAAGAAGAATATGATTTTGTGATACACAATGAATTTCTTGAAGAGGAAAGAATAAAGAATTTCATTGAGATATTGAAATCAGATTGTTTTGCTTCTGAACTCAAGAAACTGGAAGGCTATAGCATTGAAAATGCAGGAGAAATAGTTGCTCTTTAGGATGAAAGAGGGATAATATGTTTGATAAATACAATAGAAAAATTAACTATATGAGAATATCAGTAACTGATAGGTGTAATCTAAGGTGTGAATATTGTATGCCTGTAGTTGGTGTGCCTAAAAAATCACATAATGAGATACTAAGGTTAGAAGAAATAGAAAATATCGCGCTAGAAGGTATTAAGCTAGGAATAGATAAAATAAGGCTTACAGGTGGAGAGCCACTTGTGAGAAAAGGCATTATGGGACTTATAGGTAATATTGCCAATGCTAAAGGATTAAAAGATTTTGCACTTACTACAAACGGATTGTTATTAAAAAAACATGCTAAGGAATTAAAAGATAAAGGGTTAAAACGAGTGAATGTTAGTATTGACTCACTTAACGACAAAACATACGAGAAAATTACCAAAGGTGGAAACTTAAAAAAGGTGCTAGAGGGTATAGAAGAGGCGAAAAAAGCTGGCTTAGCACCACTTAAACTAAATGTTGTGTTAATCAAAGGAACTAATGACCATGAAATTGGTGATTTTATTAAATTGACACGAAACGAAGAAATTGAAGTAAGATTTATAGAACTTATGCCGATTGGTGAAGCTAGTGGTTGGTCAAACGACTATCATATTACTAATAATGTAGTTAAAGAACTGTTTGAAGAACTAGTCCCTATTGACGTAGAGAATAAGAGTATTCCAACAAAAAGATATAAAATACCAAATTACAAAGGAACAATTGGGCTAATTAATCCGCTTAGCGAATGTTTTTGTGATGGTTGTAACCGAATAAGAATAACGGCAGATGGGAAAATCAAACCTTGCTTACATTCGGATTTTGAGATAAATATAAGAAAATTGAGTAAAGAGGGGTTTAGTATGGCAGAAATACTAGAAAAATCAATTAACAAAAAACCAGAGAAACATAATATTACTAGTGAGGAATTTGTACCGATAAAAAGAGGAATGCACCAAGTGGGAGGATAATATGAAATTAACACACTTCAATAAAAATGGAAAAGCTAAAATGGTAGATGTAGGCGACAAAAACGAGACAAAGCGTATAGCTACTGCAAAAGCATCAATCAAGATGAAAAAAGAAACATTAAGAAGAATCGCAGATGGAGATATGAGAAAAGGTGATGTTCTTTCAGTTGCACAAATTGCAGGTATCATGGGAGCAAAAAAAACCAGCGATATTATTCCTATGTGTCATAATATTTTTATTACTGGTGCTAATATAGAATTCGAAATAGATAAAAAAACGAATACTATTCATATAAAAGCAACTGTTAGTACTACTAGCAAAACTGGCGTTGAGATGGAAGCGCTAAATGCAGTTTCAATCTCAGCATTAACTATATATGATATGTGTAAAGCTATAGATAAGGATATGATAATAGAAAATATCAAGTTAATAAAAAAAATTGGCGGGAAGTCAGGGGAATATTCAAGAAAAGAGTGAAAAAAATTGCAGAATACTTTGAATTGTGGTAGAATATAGGTAGAAAATATCTTGAGATGGGAAGCTTAAGGTTGGAAGAAGTTAGGTGAAAGCCTTAGGAAAACGGATGGTTGTTCCGAGGGCAATATAAAGAATGACAGAACTCTGGTACCTGCTAGGCAGCTAGAGGAAGGGTTAGATGCTGAGGTTCAGTGGTATGAAGAAGAAAAAAGAGTAACCATAGAGACAGATGATGTTAAGATTGTTCTTTGGATTGGCAAGGAAACTGTAGAAGTTAACGGAAAAACAAGCACAATAGATGTTCCTGCCATAATAATGAATCAAAGAACAATGGTTCCTTTAAGGTTTATTATGGATAACTTTGGGCTTGATGTAGACTGGGATCAAGAAACAAGGACAATAGGAATAGAAGAAAAATAGATTTGATTCAATTTAGATTATTGGTACTGTTAATCATGTGGAAGGTGACAAGATTAGTAGTACTTTTTTTAGGAAAGCATGCATGTTTTTTCCAGAAGCTAGGAATTTTCGAAAAAAAAATTTCCCTGGAAATAGCCTTGAAAAAATATTCTTAGGATTCCAAAAATCCATTATATTTGGAGGATTTAAAAATGAAAGAATTGTCATTACATATACTTGATATAATTGAAAATTCTATTAATGCAAAAGCAACAACAATTAAACTTAGAATTTTTGAAGACTTAAAAGATAATTTACTTATAATTGAGATTAAAGATAATGGCAAAGGCATGAATAAAGAAATGCTCTCTAAGGTACTAGATCCTTTTGTTACAAGTAGAACTACAAGAAGAGTAGGTTTGGGGTTATCCTTAACAAAACTAGCTGCAAATCAATGTGCTGGGGACTTAGTAATTGATTCAACAAAAAATGAAGGTACGAGCGTGTTAATCACTTTCCAATATGGGCATATTGATAGAGCGCCAATAGGAAACATGGCAGATACTGTTGTTTCAATGATTTTAGCAAATGAAAATATTGATTATGAGTATATACATAAAGTAAACGATAAAGAATTTATCTTTAACACAAAGGAAATAAAAGAGTCGCTAGAAGGAGTTTCAGTTACAGAAATCGATATTATTGCGTGGATAAAAGAGTACATAGAAGAAGGGATTTCAAGCCTGCGGTGTTGCAGACCTTTGTAGAATTTATGGAATAATAGGGTTGCAAAACAAAACAGTAGTATGGTAAAATGTTAATAACTAAAATATTTTATGTGTGGAGTATTTTTGGATAGGGGAGATGAATCTAAACATGTTAACCTTGATTGATAAGAAGAAAAAAGTTGCTTGGATTTCAGTTTTAGTACTAGTAGTGGTTTTGTCATGTGTTTTGGCATGTGAAAGAAATAATACTTGCTTAGGTAGTGAAACAAACTTGGGTGAAGATATTATTAACCTCCCCCCACCGACACATACTGGCGATATGTCGGTTGAGGAGGCGATTTTTAGGAGAAGGTCGACTCGGAATTTTACGGAAGATTCACTTGAAATTGAAGAAGTTTCACAGCTTTTATGGGCTTCTGGGGGGAAAACAGTTGATGGAATAAGTGGAGCGACTCGTGCTTTTCCTTCAGCAGGAGGTCTTTATCCTTTTAATATTTATTTGGTCGTTGGGAATGTAGAGGATTTGGCGGCTGGGATATACCGATTTTGTTGGAAAAATCATGCCCTTCAGTTAGTGAGAGAAGGAGATTTTCGTAAAGAGTTAATGAATGCTTCTCTTGGTCAGAGGTTTGTAGCTCAGGCACCGGTAAATATTATATGGGTGGGAAATTTTGAACGCGTTAAGAGAAGGTATAGACAGCGAGGAATAGAGCGATATATTTCAATGGATGTAGGAGGAGCAGGGCAAAACTTGCATTTGCAGGCAGAGGCTTTAGATTTAGGAACTGTGATAGTAGGAGCTTTTCACGATGATGAAGTTCAAGAAATTTTGGGTACGGAATTAGTTCCGCTTTATGTTATGCCAGTCGGAAGAAGAAATTAGGGGGGAGAGGTTAAAATGCAGAGTTTGGCAAGAAGTGATAAGGTTTCAAAAACTAAGGGGATGTCCGTATTTTTGATATTAATATTTATGATAATAACCCTATTTGGATGTGCTCCTACTGATCAGTTGCAAGCTTGTGAAGATGCGGATTCTTTGATGGTTGAGCAGGGCGGGGTAGATTGTGTTGCCACTCAAGAAGAGGTAAATTGTACTACTAATCAAGAGATATTATATAAAGACTATTTAAAAATTTTTGTGAGTAATTATAATCTGTCTAATGTTGTCGGAAAGAAAAATGAATTTCTTTATTATTACCTATACGACAACGCTAGAGAGTTGCAAGGATTTGTTTTCTTGGCAGAAGAAGAGGGATGGGCTGGACCAATTAAACTATTTATTAAGACCAATTTGCAAGGGGAGATTCAAGAAGTATATGTGTGGCATCATACTGAGACACCCGTGTATGTTATTGGAATTGATGACTTTTTAGCAAGTTTCGTTGGTCATAAAATTGATGCGAGTTTAACCTGGCAGCAAGACGTGCACGGAATAACTGGGGCAACAGTTACAGCTGAGTCAATTATTAAGGCGATTTTTAATCAGGGAATACGGGCTTCGGAAGAAGATTTGTTTAGCGCTCAATAAACTTGAAAACACTCTTTTTTTTAATGCGAGTTGCCTATATTTTCGAATAGTTTTATTCCAATAGTTAAATTTATTACTTGAATTGACTAAACAGATATAACTTTCTACTACTATTGCTACGAAGGGAGACTGCAAATGAATTGGGAATTTATCACTTTTGCTTTTTTATTCGGACTATTTAGCAGTGTTGGAGTCTGCCTCGTTTCTTGCACACCAATTTTAATTTCATATTTAGTTGCAACTGAAAAGAATTCAAAAAAATTTATAAAGAGTATATTTTATTTTGTTTTGATGCGCACAATTGCTTTTGTTTTGATAACGGCTGTGATATTGATACTAGGGCGAATGGCGCTTGAGTTTATTAGAGAACATTCCTTTTTATTTCACTTTATAGGGGGAGCAATAGTTGCAATTGCAGGAATCTTGATTTTTCTTGATATTGGTACTAAATTGCATTTTTTAAAAACAAAATCAAAAGGGCTATCATTACTAGCAGCATTATTTGGAGTTAAACCCTGTATTCCACATCTTGCAATTTGGGGTTATATTTTGACTGTCGGAACGAAATTGATTGCAGACGAATATGTTTATGGACAAGTGGCTTTTACTATAGCGCTGATTGTGGTTGCTTTTTCTGTGGGAGAAAATATTGTACCGCTTGTAATTGGATTTTTAGGGTCTAAGACAATTTTACGGTTTCGTACAAAAGGGTTTAAGTTAGCAACGAAAATTGGAGGTATAATTATATTTCTGCTTGGCATTGGATTGATGTGGTATGACGTATTGAAGCCGATTATGGTCAGACTTTTTGCATAGAGGATGTGACTATTATGCTAAAGAAAAGTAAACGGCGACGTAGAGCAAGTTACTATTTAGGAATTCTATTTAGTTTAGTAGTTTCACTGTTGATATTTCAATATCTGCAGGGGGGTTTAATAAATAACAATACATTGGATTGTCAAGAGAAATCGTTTTGTGGTGATGAGCGGTTTTTTGTTACTAATGATGGTGAAAGTAAACCAACTTCGATGGCTCAAAATTACGAACAAAAACAGGATATTTCGGGTTGTGAGATTTTTCGATTCGGTGAAGTGACCGTAAATACTGACAAGCGAGAGATTTCATTTTATGGGACAGTATATCAAGATGAAGAAATGGTTAATTTTTTGGTTCATCTTGTTGGTTATGGATGGTTAAAAGAAAGCTCGGCAATTGTGTCGGAAGCAAAGCTACTTGATTTACAATTAGCACTTGCATATTTTGATTGGAAACGTTGGGACGCCTTGTGGTTTGGAGAAAATAGAGAATGGGAGTTACCACTGTTTATTAGTTGGAATGACAATGAAATTAGTTCTACTGATATAATTATAACTGACTTTAAACTAGGGCTAGACGATTTGATTTTTTTAGGCTCACCCTATTTCGATCCAATATTCTTGACAAGGCGCCACTATTGTTTACATATTTGTCTTGAAAGTTGTCCTTTACTTTTTACAAAAGAACAAGTCAATAAGAAACTAGAGCAAAACAGCAAGGAATTAGGATATCAATTAAAAGCTGGGAGCATACCATTACTAAACACTAAAGTTAGGATAATAATTAGGGTTCCGGTTTTAGATAGGTGAGGATAAAATTGGAGCAGCAATCAGAGGAGCAGTGTCACAGGCGAGTGCGTGTTCCGGTTTTAGATAGGTGAGGATAAAATGGAATTAGCTTTAGCTTTGTTTTTATTGGGAGTTACCGTTTCTTTTGGAAGTTGCTTTGCTCATTGTTCGGCAGTGATATTGCCTTACATTGCTGCTACGCAACGAAATTGGCAAAGTGGGTTGAAGGCAACATTGAAATTTTTACTAGTCAGATTGATATTTTATGGTTTTTTTGGACTTTTAGCTGGAGCGCTAGGACATATCATACTTGAATATTTAGCTCAGTTCGAATCACAAGCCATGATTGTGGGGGGAACGGTTATTGCTATGCTTGGAATTTGCTTTATTTTTAAGAAAAAAAACACGAATTACTGTAAATCAGGATTTTCTGCAAGTGGCGGAGATAAAGGACCTTTGTTTTTAGGTCTGATTACAGGGATAACCCCTTGTTTGCCTCTTTTAAGCGTGTTAGCTGTGATTGCAATGAATACTCAAAATTATTGGCAAGGACTTTTTTATGGGTTGGCTTTTGGTACAGGGAAATTAGCTTCCCCTTTAATTCCGTTGGGGATGTTGGTGGGAGCGTTGCCAGGATTTCTAGGCAATTACAAAATGCACTTGCGTATTTTGTTTATGATTTCAGGGATGATTTTATTTTTAAAAGGACTAAGTGTTATTATTAGCGGTTTAGCAGGACAATAGGTACAAAAATATTTGATTGAGGAGTGGTTATAATGAAAGAGAGCAAGATAAACAAAGGAAGTAAAAAGAAAATGCGAATTTATTTATTAGCCGCTATAATTATTTTTGGTATCTATGGAGTATTCTATTGGCAACATTATTTGCGAGGTAATGAACGAATGTTACAAATTGCAGATGAAGAAAATGTGTCAGTTGAAACGAACGGAACTACTACTGCAACACCTAAAGATGAAAATGCTTTGAGGGTTGTAATGTTTCAGCAAGAATTAGAAGGAAAACGAGCATAATGTCTAATTTGTTTTCGTGAATGCATTATACCTGAGGGTAGAACTGGATTTTGTCGCGTGAAAATAAATCGAGACGGTCGATTGTATTGTTTAGTTCATTCTAGACCATCAGCGGTAATGATTGATCCAATTGAAAAAGAACCTCAGCTTCACCATAAACCAGGAACCGAGATACTCTGTGTTGGAACCGTTGGATGTAATTTTTCTTGTAAACACTGTCAAAACTGGTCTTTATCGCAGGCAAGTCCAAACGAACGGAGCGTTTTTGATTTGTCACCTCAAGCATTAGTTGATGCGGCTTTAGAGCGTAATGTTACTGCGATTTCATTTACCTATAATGATCCGATTATATTATTCGAATATGCTTTTGATACTGCTGTTTTGGCTAAAGAGGCTGACGTTGGGATTATTTTACATTCAAATGCCGCAATGAATCCTGAACCATTAAGGAAAATCTTGCAGTATACGACTGCAATGACTGTCGACCTTAAGGGTTTTTGTCCAGAGATTTACAGAGAATTCTTTGGTGGTGACTTAGATATGGTTCTTAATTCACTTAAAATTATTAAGGAAGAAGGTGTATGGCTAGAGATTGTGAATCTTGTTATTCCAACTATTAACGATTGCCCAGAAGAGATTAAGGAAATGTCTGAATGGATTGTGGAGTATTTAGGACCCGACGTACCTTTACACTTTAGCCGTTTTTTCCCAGCATTTAAGGTAACGCATTTATCTCCTACACCAATAGAAACCTTGGAAAAAGCGCATGAAATAGCTCGAAATGCAGGAGTTAATTTTGTGACGATTGGCAATGTTCCAGGGCATCGCTATAATTCCACTTTTTGCCCTTGCACAGGGGAGCGTTTGATTCATCGCAATCACTTTCACATGTTATATAATGATATTGTCGATGGTAAATCTCCATTCTCGGGCCGTCCAGTACCGGGGATTTGGGAATGAAACGACAAATATTTCTCGCTTCTACCATATCAGGGTTTAGCGGTATGGTTATTCAGATGTTATTATTAAGAGAACTTTTGGTGGTTTTTCACGGAAACGATTTATCGATAGGGATTATTCTCGCTAATTGGTTAATTTTAGAAGCTTCAGGAGTAATATTTGCAAGCTGGAAGATGGAACATAATTTGAGAAAAATTAATTTGTTTATCGGGCTTGCAGTTTTGTTGGCAATTTCGTCTCCTATTATACTTTATTTCACGCGGGGGCTAAGGGATTTAATTGGAGTGATGCCAGGTGTGGGAATAGGAGTTTTTTCAATTTTTTATTCATCTTTGTTGATTTTTGCTCTTCCTGCTTTTTTACATGGAGCCCTGTTTGTTACAGTCTGCCGTTTATGGGAACAGTTAGATAAGCGAGAACTAGATAACCAGCCTCAAAAAGGGAGTAGTCCAGTCGGAAAGGTCTATGTTTGGGAAACTCTAGGTCATATTATTGGGGCAGTAATTTTTACTTTCGTGCTTATTCTCTACTTTTCTGCTTTTGAAATAGTTTTGACAGTGAGTGTTCTAATCATTTTAGCTTCTATTGGTCTCATTTTATGCAGAAGGAATGGCAAGGATGTTAAGCAGAAAATTTCGATTGGTTTATTGTTACTACTTTTAGTAACATTTTTCTATATGATTATAGGAAATAAAGATGATTTGCTGTGTCAACTATCGGTTAGTAGGCAATGGCCTGGGAAAACAGTAGTTCATCACCAACACTCTGCGTATGGAAATATTGCAGTTATAGAAAGAGAGTCAGAATACACTTTTCTTGCCGATGGTATACCTATTTTTACAACTCCGAATCCTGATATTGTCAGGGTAGAAGAATTTTCTCACTTTGCAATGCTAGCCCATCCCAAACCAGAAACAATTGCGGTTTTGACTGGCGGAGCAGGTGGTGTAATCTATGAAATCTTAAAGCATCCAACAGTATCTAGAGTTGACTACACAGAGCTTGATCCGTTAATATTAGAGATGGTTAGAAAGTTTTCTACGCCGCTTACTGCAAAGGAACTAGCTGACTCTAGGGTGAATACTGTTTACTTGGATGGGCGCCGTTTTTTAGAATTATCTCAAGAAAAGTATGATGTAATCTTTATTGGATTGCCTGGACCTGATAATTTGGCGATGAACAGATATTTCGTAGAAGAGTTTTTTGAGTTAGCAAAAACAAGATTGAATAAAGATGGAATTTTAGTTTTTTCTCTTCCAGGATCCCTATCGTATTTAAGTTCTGAATTACGGAATTTAAATGGAGTTATTATTAATACCCTCACAGGGAGTTTTCCTTATTTGCGAATTATTCCAGGGCATTTTAATATGTATTTAGCTTCTACTAGCGACAGTATTATGAAAGCAGATGCTAGTTTGCTTTATACAAGAAAGCTTGAACGTGAACTTGATGTGAGATTGATTTCATATCCGCATTTTCAGCTAAGATTAGCTCCTCGTTGGATGGAATGGTTTTCTAAGTCAATGCAAGGAGCAACTAGGAATACGAATTCTGATTTTCAACCGCGAGGATTTTTTTACAGCCTTGCTTATTGGAATGCGAAGTTCTCGCCTTATTTACAAGAGTTTTTTAATCAACTAGGAAAACTGAGTTTAAAAATGATTGTTTTTGCGATGATTATTTTAAATCTTTTCATTTTAGCTTTGCGAGTCAAAGCAAAAAAAATTTCAAGACATAGTATACCATTTTCTGTCGCCACAACTGGCTTTGCTGGAATGGTTTTTGATTTGATTATCATATTCTTGTTTCAAGTAATTTATGGGTCTGCTTTTCACTGGTTAGCACTTTTAGTAGCTGCTTTTATGGTAGGAGTTGCAGTTGGCGGATTTGTGATGACTAAAGCTTTAAAACAACTTAAAAATAAATTTATTGTTTTTAGAAGATTAGAGCTAGCGGTAGTGATATTTTCCTTTGTTCTCCCACTAATTTTATGGAAAGTCTCGCTGTATTCATCAAATCCACTTATGTTTATATTAGGTAAATTTATTTTTGGTATTATGTCATTTTTAGCTGGAACTTTGGTTGGCTTAAAATTTCCGCTTGCTAACGAATTATATTTATCTAATTCAGCAAATTTAAGTCGTACAGTGGGGGTAATCTATAGTGCTGACCTTTTAGGAGGTTGGGCAGGCGGGATAATTGTTGGAGTGATTCTTTTTCCAGTTTTAGGTTTGTGGGGAACAATGATGACAATAACGATGATTAAGCTGAGCAGTTATTTATTTTTAATATTGCCTTGAGTTTTTGCTATTTCACATAAAATTGCGGTTTAACTTGATTAACTCTCAATATTATATTATTATATATATTGAGTTAATTTTTACACAATGATTGGTTCATAAAAAGACATAATACGTGGTTTTAAACTGAAATGAATTTTAAGTGGAAATTTAAAAGCAATACATTGGTATATTATAGTTTTCTGTGTTCAAATCATATTACAAAAGAGTAAGAGGTGAAATTAAAAAATGAAGCATTTAACATTTAGAGGTGGAATACATCCACCTTATTCTAAAGAGCTTACAGCGCATTTAGAAACCGAAAAAGCTAATGATCCAAGTTCGGTTGCAATACCAATAAGCCAGCATATTGGTGCTCCATGTAACCCTATTGTGAAAGTGGGAGACAGAGTATTAGTTGGTGAAAAAATAGGAGAGGCTAGTGGATTTGTATCTTCGCCTATCCATGCAAGTGTATCGGGAACAGTTAAAGCAATAAAAGATGTACCAAGTGTTATGAGTGGGGAAGTCCTTTCTATAATTATTGAGTCTGATGGTAAGAACGAGATTCATCCATCAGTTATTTCAAATGGCGAAATCGAAACGTTATCATCGAAAGAAATTATCGAAATTATTAAAGAGGCAGGTATTGTTGGCATGGGAGGAGCTACTTTTCCTACGCATGTAAAACTGTCACCACCACCTGACAAGAAGATCAATACATTTATACTTAACGGAGCAGAATGCGAACCTTATTTAACTGATGATCACAGGCTAATGTTAGAAGAACCAGATGATATTGTGTATGGGCTAAGAGCTATGATGAAAGCCATTAACGTAGAAAAAGCTTTTATTGGCATCGAAGATAATAAAAAAGATGCAATAGAAGCAATGATTAAGGCAACAGCTGAATATGACAATATCAAAGTTGTTACCTGCGAAACTAAGTATCCTCAAGGGTCAGAGAAACAATTGATTTACGCCTGTGTAAAAAAAGAAGTTCCTTCTGGAAAACTTCCTATGGATGTTGGAGTAGTAGTTAATAATGTTGGAACAGCAGCCCAGGTTGCAAAAACAATTAAAACTGGTATGCCCTTGATTGAGAGAATCACAACAATTTCAGGGTCTGCGGTGAAAACACCGAGGAACTTACTTCTCAAAATAGGAGTTCCAATAAAAGAAGTTATTGAGCAATGTGGCGGTTACATCGATGATGTTGGTAAAATAATTATGGGTGGACCAATGATGGGACTAGCTCAGCATACTGATGAAGTTGTAATTACAAAAGGTTCTTCAGGGATAGTTGTTTTGAACACGAAGGAAGCTAAAGCGCAACAAGAGAGTCAATGTATAAGATGCGGAACATGCGTAGAACAATGTCCCTCATTTATAGAACCATTACACATTAGTTTGTATTCAAGATATAACGCAATGGATTTAGCAGAAGAATATAGCGCTGTAGATTGTATCGAATGCGGGACATGCTCGTTTGGATGCCCAGCGAAAATTCCATTGTTGCAAGCTATAAGAGTCGCTAAGCAACATATTATTGCAAAACGAAGAAAACAAAATTAGATTTACATTAGGAGGAAACGATTAATGCTTGAAAAATTAACAGTATCTTCTACTCCGCATATATTGTCTAAGAATACAACATATAAAATTATGATGCATGTTGTCATCGCACTGTTACCAGCTACCTTAGGGGCTTTGTATTTTTTTAGACTACAAGCTGCAATGATTATTTTTCTATCAATTGCTACAGCAGTTTCGGCCGAGTGGGGAATACAGAAAATTCGAAAACAGCCTACAACTATCAATGATATGAGCGCAGTTGTAACCGGATTATTGTTAGGGTTAAATCTGTCAGCTTCAGTTCCTTGGTGGATTCCAGTAATAGGTTCAGCATTTGCAATTATTGTAGTTAAACAAATATTTGGCGGGATTGGACAAAATTTCATGAACCCAGCATTGGCTGCAAGAATAATGCTAACTATTTCCTGGACAGGAAGAATGACATCTTGGGTTAGCCCTGGGGTAGATGCTGTATCAACAGCAACACCTTTGTCATATGTTAAAGGTTTAAATATTATACCTGAAGATGCTCCTAGAATATTAGATATGTTTCTTGGGAATATTGGAGGTAGTTTAGGAGAAACCTCTGCTTTACTTTTAATAATAGGCGGATTGTTTTTAGTGTTCAAAGGAGTCATATCATACAAAATCCCGTTGGTTTTTATTTCCACTGTGGCAGGATTTGCATTACTTTATGGTGCATTTGATTTAAGCTTTATGCTATATCATATATTTTCAGGCGGTTTGATGATTGGAGCTATTTTCATGGCAACAGATTATTCATCTACCCCTATTACGATGAAAGGCAGAATAATATTTGCTTTAGGTTGTGGAGTTATAACTTCACTTATTAGATTATATGGAGCATTTCCAGAAGGCGTTGGATTTTCAATACTTCTTATGAACTTGTCTGCTCCCCTAATTGAAAAATACACAAGACCTAGAGTATTTGGAGGGGGTAAGCAAAATGCGTGAAGTGATTAAATTGGGATTTATATTGCTACTCATTACTTCAGTTGCTGCAGTAGTATTAGGAGTTACAAACGATGCCACAGGTCCAATTATTGAACAAAGAGAACAAGAGGAAAAAGAGCGAGCGCTGAAAACGCTTATTCCAGATGCGAGTGAATTTATTGCGGTTGATTGTTCACTACTTATTGACAAAGAGGATATTGTTGAAGCGTATGAAGGCATTAAAGATGGAGTTGTAGTTGGATATGCGGTAAAAGTTAATCCTTCAGGGTATTCAGGAGATATAAACATTATCGTAGGGTTTGCTAGTGAAGGGAAAACGACAGGAATAATTATTGGCACTCATACTGAAACGCCAGGATTAGGTTCTAGAATAAAGGAAGATGCATTTGTTCAACAGTTTACCGATAAAAAAACTGAGGACATGCTAGTTTCAGTTAAAGGAATTGTAGGACAAGATAACGAAATTCAAGCCATTTCAGGCGCGACAGTATCAAGTGATGCAGTGATAGATGGTGTGAATGCAGCAATTTTGCTTCTTAGTGAGATTCTTATGAACCATTCTAGCGGTTGCTCATGTTGTGGTTAATATAGAGCTGTAAACAATACACTGAATTTGATTTGGAGGTGCAATATGAAATTTAAAGAATTGATTCGTAAAGGGATAGTAACTGAGAACCCAGTATTTATTCAACTTTTAGGGATGTGCCCTGTTTTAGCAGTTACAAATACTGCAGAGAATGCGCTAGGCATGGGTGCGGCTACCACCGCTGTTTTGTTGGGTTCTAACTTCGTTATTTCCCTTCTTAGAAAGTTTATACCAAGTAAGATTAGAATTCCTGCATTCGTAGTGGTTATTGCAACTTTTGTAACAATGGTAGGAATGGTAATGAAAGCATATTTTCCTGCTTTAGACGCTGCGTTGGGACTATTTATTCCTTTGATAGTAGTTAATTGTCTTATTCTTGCTAGAGCTGAAGCCTTTGCTTCTAAAAATTCGGTAGCAAAATCAATAGTTGATGGCATAGGAATGGGGATAGGCTTTACTGTCGCGTTAGTCATACTTGGTGCAGTTAGAGAACTGTTAGGATTTGGGTCCATTTTTGGCGCAGTTATGACTTGGAGTAGTTTTGAACCAGCTATGGTTATGATATTACCCCCTGGTGCTTTCTTAGCATTAGGAATGCTATTAGCATTGTATAATAAAATAGCTTCAATGAATTTGAAAAAACAGTAGAAAATCGTAAGATATAAACAATAAAAACAAGGAGGGAACTTAAATTGTCAGCTTCTTCTATATTTATAATATTAGTTAGTTCAATACTAGTAAATAACTTTGTTTTATCAAGATTTTTAGGGATATGTCCTTTTCTGGGGGTCTCAAAACAAGTAGAGACAGCTTTTGGAATGGGAATGGCGGTTACATTTGTAATGGCATTAGCATCTTTGATGACATATATGGTCCACCATTTTATACTTGTTCCAAGAGAACTAGAGTATTTACAAACAATAGCATTTATTTTGGTAATAGCTTCACTAGTGCAATTAGTAGAAATGATAATACAAAAAAGTAGCCCTACTCTCTATCAATCATTGGGAGTATATTTACCACTAATCACAACAAACTGTGCGGTATTAGGTCTTACAATACTAAATATTCAGATGGAACTAAGTATGATTGAAGCAGTAATTCATGCAATTGGTGCTGCGGTTGGATTTTCATTGGCGATAGTATTATTTGCTGCAATTAGAGAGAAATTAGAATACTACAATGTGCCAGAACCATTTAAAGGATTTCCAATAGCACTTATTATAGCGAGTTTTATGTCGCTTGCTTTTCTTGGATTTACTGGACTAGTTTAATGGCGAGGAGTGATAGAGAATGAATATTGAAATAGAAGCTATTATGTATCCTGTGTTAGTTTTGGGAGGGATGGGTTTTGTATTTGCTACTGGACTAGCATATGCATCGCAGAAATTTCATGTTGAAATTGACCCTAAAATAACACAAGTAAGAGATGTATTGCCAGGAGCAAACTGTGGAGCCTGTGGGGTGCCAGGATGTGACGGTTTTGCAAGAGGAGTTGTTGCAGGAGAATTACCTGTAGATGGATGCCCTGTTGGTGGATCTGAGTGTGCAGAAGCAGTAGCACAAGTTATGGGAGTAGAATCAGGTGGAGTAACTAAAATGGTTGCAAAAGTTATTTGTAATGGAGATTCTACGAAATGCAAAGAGAATTTTATTTATGAAGGAATTGAGGACTGTACTGCAGCAGCTTTAGTTAAAGGCGGTAGTAAATCGTGTGCATATGGATGTTTAGGATTGTCTACTTGTGTGCGAGCATGCCCATTTGATGCAATTGAAATAACTGAGAATAAAATTGCAAAAATTATTATAGAAAAATGTACAGGATGTAAAAAATGTGTAACAGCATGCCCTAAGAACGTTATTAACATGGTTCCTTACGATAAGTATGTAGTGGTTGCCTGCAATAATAAAGAACCTGCTAAAATTGTAAGAGCAAAATGCAGCGTAAGTTGTATCGGATGTAAAATTTGCGTGAAAGCTTGCCCAGTAGATGCGATTGGGTTTGACAATAATTTAGCTACAATTGATTATGAAAAATGCATTAATTGCTTCATATGCGAGAAAAAATGTCCTACAAAAGCTATTGAAGGTGAGATTGATAGGATGAAAGAAACAAAAAGCAAAAAGAAAGTCAACCACCAGCTACCCTAAAGAGTGGCGGCTTGTAATTATTTATAAGTCAGTTGATTAGCCTAAGTCTTAACTGACTACGTTACTTAAGAATGATATAGTTGTGCGACAAGAAGTTTTACCAATTACTGCTAATTAATTATTTAGCCTGATGTTCCATCATCAGTAATCTACCATGACATGCAATATTGGCAACGATTTTGTATGGAGCTCATGGAACAATGTAACCTTAATCCAAGGTGCGAGCCGAGGATTTACTGGTAGCATCAAACCAGTCTGGGCGCTAGACTTGAAGAGTAATGGATAACACATGTGAATAGCTGATAAACATCGTTACGTTCGATAAGCCAAAGATGCTGATAGGCTTAAACTAAAAAGTAAGTAGGTAGTTATTTTCTTAACTATTGGGAATATATGGATAATATTCCTACCGGTGAATAGGCTAATCCTAACCTTTTCTGTGATTGGTAAAGAACTTGGTAAGCCTGTTGCGTTCCTTCGGGACAGTTTATCTCAAGATTAACCTATGACACTGCAGGTAGAGGTTATGTAAAGAGTTTTATTATGTAAAGAAACGGTTGTCTACTGCTGTAAACAACCTACATATATAACGAATTTCTTTACATAATAACTCTTATGTTAAGATTGACATAATAAAGGCAACATTGGCGATGTGGGTCTACCACCGAAGGGTGAGTATTTATCCGAGAGGATGTTTTAATTATGGTTTACGTATTAAACATTAATGGGAAACCTTTAATGCCAACAAACAATGCAAAAGCAGGAATATTATTGAAAAAACAAAAAGCAACTGTTGTGACAGTCAAGCCATTTACTAT
>JAJOKP010000052.1:22221-60103 GCA_021129775.1 Clostridiales bacterium | reverse complement strand
CAGGGGACTGAAAATCCCCGTGTCGGTGGTTCGATTCCGCCTCTGGGCACCATTTGTTTAGCTAGAGAAATTAACTCTAGTTTTTTTCTCATTTTTGAAGTAAAATAGGAGTAGAGGTTAAAAGAGAGTAAGAATAAAAGGGACATGAGGTGTATATCATGCATCAAGTATTAGATCTTCTGAAAAATATAATGTTAAAAGATATTGTCGACATGGCAATTGTGGCTTTTGTGTTTTACAAATTCCTTATGCTAGTGCGTGAAACAAGAGCGGAACAGCTTATTAAAGGCATAGTAGTTTTGCTAGTAGCAACACAGGTGAGTGGGTGGTTGCAGCTACATGTAGTTAACTGGGTTTTAAGAGGAACAATGACGGTAGGGTTGATTGCGCTGTTAATTGTGTTTCAGCCAGAATTAAGGCGAGGACTCGAATATATTGGGCGCACAAAATTATTGACAAAATCAATTGTTGATATTCAGGTGGAAGAAAATGAGAAAATGATTGGTGAAATTGTAGAAGCAGTGAGCTCGCTATCAAGGCAGAAGATAGGTTCCTTGTTAGTGTTTGAAAGAACTACAGGGTTAAATGAAATTGCTGAAACTGGAACGTTAATAAATGGGAATGTGTCAAGGAGCTTGTTAATAAATATATTTATTCCAAACACTCCACTTCACGATGGAGCCGCACTTATAAGAAGGAATAAAGTTTTAGCTGCTAGTTGTTTGCTACCATTGACCGACAGTATGAATATTGGTAAGGACTTAGGAACAAGGCATAGAGCTGGTATCGGAATTACTGAAAGATCAGATTCAATTGTTGTCATTGTATCCGAGGAAACTGGCGCTATTTCAATTGCAGAAAATGGGAAACTGGTAAGATTTGTAGATGGTAAGAAATTAAACGATTACTTGAATGACGCTTTTAGAGAAGATGAGAAGAAAAAGTGGAATATTCTAAAAATGAAGTGGAGGCATAAAGATGAGTAATTTTTTCTCGAAAAATGCAACAGCAAAAATTATTTCAATACTTTTTGCTTTAGTTATATGGCTGTATGTCATGGGTGAAATAAATCCGATTATTACTATTGAAATAACGAACGTGCCTATCACTATTTTGTCAGAAAATTTAATACTTGAAAGAGGTTTAGTAATCAAGAATATAGAGAATGAAACGACAAACATCAGATTAAGAGGAAGACTAGACTATGTAACAGACATTACAAGAGATGAGGTAGTGTTAACAGCGGATTTACGTGACTTAAATTTAGGGAGAAATAACGTTCAAATTAATGACAATCTTATGGATGATATTGAGGTCAGCTTATTTCCTGAGACACTTTTAGTTGAGTTAGAAGAGATTATAAGAGTTCAAAAAGAAATTGATTTAGAAATTACAGGTGATCCGAAGGAAAATTTTGTATTAGGTCAATCTCAGTACTCCCCAACTGTAGTTTGGATAGAAGGACCAGAGAGCTTTGTTAATAGAGTTGATAAGATAATTGCACGTCTTGAAGTAGAAAACATGTCAGCTAACATTACGGCTAGTTTGCCGTTAAAAGCATATGACATAAGAGGTACTGAAGTTAGCGGGATTGATATACGAACAGAGTATATCGAAGCGTCGTTACTAATTGATTCAAAGAGAACAGTGCGTATTATTCCGAATATTGAAGCAAAAGCTGCAGAGGGATATGAAATAACTGATATAACAGCATCACCGAGTGAGATTACTATAATTGGACAACCAGAGGCAATCAGTAATGTGTTTGCAATTCGAACTCTTTTAGTTCAAAGAGAAGAACTAAGTAATGACACAGAACTTATTGTAACCCTTCTAGTACCTGACAATGGGTTCACTGTGTCACGTAAGAACACAAAGGTAAAAATTGAAGTTGAAAAAATAGCAGAGAAAATAATATCAATAGATAGAGAAAATATAATTTTTAGTAATTTGAGGGATGATTTAGAGATAGATAAAAGCAACATTCCTGAAAAAATAGAAATTAAAATAGTAGCAATTGAAAGCTTTGTTGATACTTTAACTACAGATGATTTTAATGTAATTGTGAATCTTGAGGAACTAGGTGCTGGGGAATACACTATAGAACCCATAATTAAAACCTCATTTGCTATTGAGCAGAAAGCTAAAGAACTTAGTTTGATTTCGGAAGGCTTTTTTATAATCTTAATTCCAGCTACTGGCGAGTCGGAGGATTCGGGAGGCGAGTAAACATACCTAATCATAGTGAGGTGAGAGAGTGAAAAAAGAAATTGATGTTTTTCTAAGTAGTGCAAAAGATGCTATGATGGCAATAGATATAAGCGGGAATATTACGTTATTTAACCGTGCTGCTGAAGTTATTACAAAATTAAGAAGTGCTGATGTTGTAGGAAAACCTGTGAATAAAATTATTAAGAGCACTCGTTTACCATACATATTGGAAACAGGTGAAACAGAGTTAAACAGAAGACAACCTTTAGGGGACACTACGATAATAACTAGTAGAATGCCCGTTAAAGATGAAAACGGAGCAGTAATCGGGGCGGTAGCAATTTTTCGCGATATTAGCGAAATTATTGGTTTGAACGAGAAAATTTACGAACTAAAAGAGATTCAATGCTTGTTAGAGGCGATCTTTGATGCTACTCAAGATGCAATCACTGTTTGTGATGAAAATGGGGAATACGTTATGGTGAATTTGGCGTATTCCAAATTATCAGGATTAAAGCCGAAAGAGATAATAGGTAAAATGGTAGAATTTGACATCATTGAAGGAATGAGCGTACATAAACATGTATTAGAGACAAAAAAGCCAATCAAAAGTACTCGTATGAAAGTCGGAAAATATCATAGAGAAGTATTAGCAGAAGCGGCTCCTATTATTGTAGATGGCAAATTAAAAGGGAGTGTAGGAGTGTTACACGATTTAACTGAGATTAAGAAACTTAACTATGAGTTGATGAAAGCAAAACAGATTATTAGAAAACTCGAGGCGCGTTATACATTCGAAGATATTATCACTAAAGATAAGGAAATGAAAGTTGTTATTGAAAAAGCTAAGCATGCCGCAATGATTCCTGCAACAATATTGCTAAGAGGTGCGAGTGGAACTGGAAAAGAATTGTTTGCTCATGCGATACATAATTTATCAAATAGAAAGTATAATCAATTTGTTAGGGTGAATTGTGCGGCTTTAAGTGAGAATCTTTTAGAAAGTGAACTATTTGGATACGTTGAAGGAGCTTTTACAGGAGCGATAAAAGGTGGTAAAATAGGATTATTTGAAGAAGCACACAGTGGCACTATTTTTCTAGACGAGATAGGAGAAATTTCCATTAGCACGCAAGTTAAACTGTTAAGGGTGTTACAAGAGAAGGAAATAATTCGTGTAGGGGGAACTAACCCTACTAGGATTGACGTTCGTATTATTGCTGCTACTAACAAATCACTTGAAGAAGCAATAGAAAATGGAGAGTTTAGAGAAGACCTTTATTATCGAATAAACGTTATTCCTATTGTAATTCCCCCTCTTAAAAAGAGAAAATGTGATATTCATCCGTTAGTTGTTTATTTAATAAAGAAATTTAATTTGGAATATGGAAGGAATGTAAAAAACATATCGGAAACTGCATTGGAAAGACTGATTAATTATGACTGGCCTGGGAACGTAAGAGAACTACAAAACTACATAAGCAGAGCAATAGTCAATATGGAGTATAACGATACAATTATTTTGCTTGACCATTTACCAAATTTTTTTGATAGTGATGGTAAAATTCCCAAAGGGAAGGTTAGAAAAGAAAATGGTGTAAATGATATAAGTCTTAAGGAAACTATGAGTGAATATGAAAAACAAGTAATAATAGAAATGTTGAGGAAGAATAAAGGAAACCGCACTTTGACAGCAAAAGCATTAGGTTTATCTATTAGAAACTTATATTATAAAATAGAAAAATATGGGGTTGAATAAGCAGAAGCATGAAAAAAGTTGCACTTCTTGCAACTTTTTTCATGCAAAATTGTGCGCATATTTAGCTGCTTATTTGAAAGGGCTCCTTACCTACCAGAATTGGGCGGAAAAGAGAAACATAGCATAGTTTAAAAAGTGGCATAATATTTGCGAATACTAAGTTAGAAATATATTTGTTAGGAGTGGGAAAATGAGCAAGTATACTTTAGCTATCAATCCAGGCTCGACATCAACGAAAGTTGCTATTTTTAAGGGTAAGGAAAACATTTTGCAAAAAAATTTGATTCATTCTGCTGAACGATTAGAAAAATTCGACAAAATTACTGACCAATATAAATTAAGAAAAGACATGATTTTGTTATGGATACAGGAAAACGATATCAAATTAAGTGATTTCGTTGCAGTTGTGGGTAGAGGTGGGCTTCTTAGACCAATGCCTGGTGGGACCTACGAAGTTTCTGATGCTATGATTAAAGACTTAAAAGTTGGGATTCAAGGAGAGCATGCTTCAAATCTCGGAGGAATTATTGCAAAAGAAATAGCGGAGTTGTGCGAGGTAAAATCATACATTGTGGACTCGGTTGCTGTGGATGAATTTAGCGAAGTTGCGAGAATTTCAGGGATGCCAGAGATTACTAGGAGTGCATTAGGGCATTCGCTAAATATTAAAGCGGTTGCGCACAGAGCTTCGCTAGAATTGGGGAAAAAAATTGATGATTTAAACTTTGTAATTGCACATCTAGGCGGTGGCATTACTATAGCACCAGTGAATAAAGGAAAATTAATAGACTATAATAATGCTAATGAAATGGGTCCGTTTTCGCCTGAAAGAGCAGGAGGAGTTCCTAGTGGGACACTTGCTAGAATGTGTTTCTCAGGAAAATACTCACTCAAAGAAATTAAAATGAAGTTGAGAGGCAAAGGTGGCTTGACTGGATATCTAGAGACCAACGATGCCAGAGAGGTAGAAAAAATGATAGATGAAGGAAGCGGAATGGCAAAGCTAGTATTTAATGCTATGGGTTATCAAATTGCTAAAGAAATAGGTGCTATGGCAACTGTCTTAGCAGGGAAAATCGATGCAATAATACTGACGGGTGGTCTTGCCCACTCAAGACGATTAATTAAATATATAGAAGAAAGAATAGGATTTATTGCACCAGTAATGATATATGCTGGCGAAGACGAAATGAAGGCGTTAAATGAAGGTGTATTAAGAGTGCTTAATAGAGAAGAGAAGTCGAAAATTTATGAGAAGGAGGTAAAAATCTATGATTAAAAGTTTTGACCAAATTATGCATATAGCTCGTGCGAGAGGCCCAAAAATTGTATCAGTTGCATGCGCACAAGACGTAGAAGTTTTGCTAGCTATAGATGCGGCTAAAAAGGAAGGAATAGTAGATGCAATTTTAGTTGGAGATAAAGAAATAATAGAGAGTATTGCGAAGAAAAAAAACATAGACCTATCAAGGTTTGAACTTATCGACATAAAAGATATGGCAGAAGCCTCAAGAAAGGCTGTGGAGCTTGTATCTTCAGGTAAAGCTCATATGGTAATGAAGGGTTTAGTCGACACTTCAATTATTTTAAAAGCAGTATTAGATAATGAAATTGGATTAAAAACTGGTAAAGTATTAAGCCACATAGCAGTTTTTGATATCGAAGGCTATGAGAGATTGTTTATTGTCTCTGATGCTGCTATGAATATTGCGCCTAACCTAGAGACTAAAAAACAAATCATTGAAAACGCGGTTGTGGTGGCGCAAGCTTTAGACAATGAAGAACCAAAAGTAGCCGTGATTTGCGCAAAAGAGAAAGCAAACCCTAAAATGCCAGATACAATTGATGCTCAGAAATTACAGAAAATGAATGAAGAAGGCGTAATTAAAAACTGTTTAGTAGCAGGTCCTTTTGCATTAGATAATGCGGTATCAGAAGATGCTGCTAAGCTTAAAGGGATAGAACATCCTGTTGCTGGTAAAGCTGATATTCTAATGCTTCCAGATATCGAAGCTGGCAATGTACTATACAAATCAATGGTGTATTTTGCTAAATCAAAAAATGCTGGATTAATTGTTGGGGCTAGGGCACCAATTATTCTTACATCTAGGGCAGACAGCGAAGAAACCAAATTGTATTCTATTGCTTTGGGTGTATTATGCACAAGTGTTATTTAAAACAATCACAACCATTATCATGAAAATTATTTGTAAAGGAGAGTAGAATATGAGCAAAATATACAGAATTTTGACAATAAATCCAGGTTCCACATCGACAAAAATAGCGATTTTTGATAACGAGAAGCCTGTGTTTGAGGAGGTAATTCGACACACGACAGAGGAGATCTCAAAATTTGACAAACTTTTTGATCAATATGAATTTAGAAAAGGCGTTATTTTAGAAACTTTGAGTGAAAAGGGGATGAACCTTACAAAATTAGCGGCTGTAGTCGGAAGAGGAGGTTTACTAAAACCAATCGCAGGTGGAACTTATAGTGTTAACAATACTATGCTAGATGATTTGAAAGTGGGAGTGCTAGGAGAGCATGCATCAAATTTAGGCGGAGTCTTAGCCTATGAGATAGCATCACAATTAAATATACCATCTTTTATTGTTGACCCAGTGGTTGTGGACGAAATGGACGAAGTTGCGAGAATATCAGGCATGCCAGAAATAGAGAGAATGAGTATATTCCATGCCCTTAATCAAAAAGCGGTAGCAAGACGAGTTGCAAAGGACATGAAAAGAAATTACGGAGAATTAAATTTGGTTGTTGTACACTTAGGCGGCGGGATTTCTGTAGGGGCTCATAAAGCAGGTAAAGTCATTGATGTTAATAATGCACTAGATGGCGAAGGTCCATTTTCACCTGAGAGAGCTGGTGGACTCCCTTCAGGGGATCTTGCAAAGCTATGTTTTTCTGGTGACTACACTCATGCGGACATTAAGAAAAAAATTAAAGGGAGTGGCGGACTTGTTGCTTACCTAGGAACTAATGACGCGCGAGAGGTTGCGAGAATGATTGGTGCTGGGGATGAAAATGCTGAATTGATTTTTAAAGCGATGGCTTATCAAGTATCAAAAGAAATTGGCGCATGTGCCGCTGTACTAAAGGGTCAAGTCGATGCTATTATTTTAACCGGAGGTATAGCTTATAATAATCTATTTACTGGTTGGGTAAAAGATAGCGTTTCTTTTATTTCAGATGTGACAATATACCCAGGCGAAGATGAGATGATTGCGCTAGCTGAAGGTGGATTAAGAGTTTTACGTGGAGAAGAAAATTCTAAAGTATATAAGTAGGTGGTATTTTGAACAAGGACAAAAGGATTTGTATTATATCTGGATACTATGGAAACGGGAAAACGGAATTCGCTTTGAATTACGCTATTAGCTTAGCAAAACAGGGCATTAAAACTGTGCTTGCTGATTTAGATTTTGTGAATCCATATTTCAGAAGTCGAGAAAAAGAACAATTATTGAACGGGTATGGAGTGAAGCTTGTATCAAGTAATATAAAGAAATTAGGCTCTGATCTTCCAGCTATATCTGGTGGAGTAGCAGGCTCACTAAATGATTTAAGTGTAAGAGTAGTGTTAGATGTCGGAGGCGATGCAACTGGAGCGAGAGTTCTTAGCAGTCATAAAGATCATTTGATTGAAGGTCAATATGACATGTTCTACGTTGTCAACGCAAATCGGCTAGAGAACTTAACAGCTGAAGGTGTAATCAACAATATGAAAGAAATCGAAAAATCTGCAAGAGCAAAATTTACAGGTTTAGTGAATAACACTCACCTTTTACGTTACACTACAGTGGCGGATATATTGAAGGGACAAACAGTATGCGAGAATGTGTCAAAAATAGTGAATTTACCAATAAAATATATTGCAGCTAGTGAAATGATTATAGGAAAACAGCCAAAAGATTTAGAAGGTGAAATTTTGCCTATAAATATGTTGATAAGAGAAGCATGGATGTAAAAATTGGAGGAGGGTGCAAAATGCCTAAAAGAAAAGGACTTGTTACGTTTAGAGAGAATCGCTGTAAGGGTTGTGGACTATGTATTGATGTTTGTCCTGTAAAAATAGTCGCGTTAAACAGAGGCACTACTAACGAGAGAGGATACAATCCAGCATCAATTGAAGAAATGGACAAATGTATTGCATGTACAAATTGTGCATTGATATGTCCAGATTTAGTAATAACAGTAGAAACAAAAGAATAGCACTGAAAATTAGGAGGGAAAACTATGGATAAGGTTTTAATGAAGGGTAATGAGGCAATCGCTGAAGCAGCAATCAAAGCAGGCTGTGATTGTTTTTTTGGATATCCAATTACACCGCAGAATGAAGTGCCTGAATACATGGCAAAACATATGGCTAAATCAGGCGGGGTGTTCATACAAGCAGAATCAGAAGTAGCAGCAATTAATATGGTATATGGCGCTTCAGGTGCTGGCTTTAGAGTTATGACATCTACATCTTCGCCAGGAATGGCACTAAAACAAGAAGGGATTTCATATTTGGTAGGAGCAGAGCTTCCTGCTGTAATTGTAAATATAAGTAGAGGAGGACCAGGATTAGGGAGTATACAGTCGTCGCAATCGGATTATTTTCAAGTGACTAGGGGGGGCGGCAACGGCGACTATCGAATTATTGTATTTGCACCTTCTAGCATACAAGAAGCGGTTGATTTAACAGCAAAAGCATTTGACTTAGCGGATTACTATAGAAACCCTGTAATAGTTCTGGGTGATGGAATGATAGGGCAAATGATGGAGCCAGTTGAGTTTTATTTAACAAAAAATAGAACTCTACCAACAAAAGACTGGGCGACTACTGGAACAAATGGAGAAAGAAAACCTAATATAATCAACTCTTTAGCACTTGTATCAGAAGATTTAGAGAGACACAATTACAAATTACAAAAAAAGTATGATGAAATGGAAGAAAAAGAGGTAATGTATGAAACACACAAAATGCAGGGTGCTGAAATAGTATTAGTAGCATATGGGACTACATCTAGAATTACAAAAAACGCTATTGATTCATTACGTGAGAGCGGAATCAAAGCTGGGCTGATTAGACCTATTACATTATGGCCATTTCCAAATAAAGCGTTTAACGAAATTCCGAAACCAGCAAAATCAATTTTGGTTGTAGAAATGAGTATGGGGCAGATGATAGATGATGTAAGAATTGCAAACGAAGGAAGATTACCTATCCACTTTCACGGAAGACCGGGCGGGATGATTCCTACACCAGAAGAAATTGTTGAGAAGGCAAAAGAAATAGTAGGAGGTGCTAAATAATGACGCAATTATTTGAAACAACAAAAGGATTGACCGATAAAGCTATGCATTATTGTCCGGGATGTGCGCATGGTATTATTCATAGATTGGTAGGTGAAGTTTTAGTAGAGTTAGGGGTTTTAGGTAAAACAATTGGAGTAGCCCCAGTAGGATGTTCTGTGCTAGCTTATGACTATTTTAACTGTGACATGCATGAAGCCGCACATGGTAGAGCTCCAGCAGTAGGTACGGGCGTAAAAAGAATGCTTCCAGATAACGTTGTATTTACTTATCAAGGAGATGGAGATTTAGCTTCTATTGGAGCTGCTGAAATAGTTCATGCTGCACATAGAGGTGAAAAAATTACTACTATTTTTGTTAATAATGCAATATATGGTATGACGGGTGGACAAATGGCTCCCACTACTCTGATAGGGCAAAAGGCTACAACCTCGCCCTATGGTAGAGATGAAGCACTTACAGGCAAGCCTCTCAAAGTATGTGAAATGCTAGCAACAATTGATGGTGCTGTATTTGTAGAAAGGGTAACTGTGCACAATGTAGCAGGCATAAGAAAAACAAAAAAAGCCATTAAGAAAGCATTTCAAGTACAACTAGACGGCAAGGGATTTGGCATTGTTGAAATATTATCAACCTGTCCAACGGGTTGGGGACAAACACCAGTAGAATCTTGCGTTTGGTTAGAAGAAAATATGATTTCTTATTATCCTTTAGGAAATTTCCGTACACCAGAGGAGGCGAAGTAAATGGCAACTGAAAAAATAATTATGGCAGGTTTTGGTGGGCAAGGTATTATGTCAATGGGGCAACTATTAACATATGCTGGAATGATTGAAGACAAACAAGTTTCATGGTCACCTTCTTACGGTCCCGAAATGCGTGGTGGCACTGCTAATTGTTCAGTTATTGTTTCCGATAGTTTAATAGGATCACCAATAATTAACAACGATGCAACTGCGTCTGTGGTAATGAATTTGCCTTCCTTGTTGAAATTTGAAAAGCAGGTAATAAAAGGCGGGAATTTGGTTGTAAATTCTTCTTTAATCGAGAAGAAAGCAGAAAGAAAGGATTTAAATGTATATTACGTGGCAGCGAATGAAATAGCTACTGAAATTGGAAACAATAAAGTAGCTAACATGGTCATACTAGGAGCATATATCGAACTTACAAAAATCGTGTCTCAAGAATCGATAGTGGAAGCTATGAAGAAAGTATTTGGTCCAAGTAAGCAGCATTTAGTTGAGTTAAATAAGGAAGCACTAAAATGTGGGGCTAAAGAAGTATAGTAATGCAATATGAAACGAATAATTAACTCCTCACTAAATAATGAAGTGAGGAGTTTTGCTTTTGGAAACGACACAAGGTGCGAACGCCAAAAATAATCGTAATAGGCTAAAAATCGCATCTAATTGCCGTTAACAATATGCAACTTTTCTTTTACTGCGGGAAGTAAAAAGAAAACGCCGGTGAACACAATATATGCAGTGGAAATGAGTAAACGAATAGAAAGTGAAGGAATCAAAACATAGCCAAGAAGTCCTAAAGATGTACCTACAACGAAACCAGCCCACCTTAAGAAAAGGTGTACGAATTTTCTCTTCTCAGAATTTGCAATAGAAATGCCTAAGTCAGTTAGAGTTCCTGTAACATGCGTAGATCTGCCAATAGGGGTAAGAGAGGTTATCGCATTTTGCATACCCATAGGGAGAACGAGTATAAATGCCCACCAGACTCTAGCATAGCAAAAATTTCCTTCTATGCCTGATGACACGCCTATGAAAACAGATAATGATGCTAACGCCAATGGAAGACCTACCGCTATAATGCTTTTGCCAAATCCTATTTTTGTAAATAGCTTTGCTCCAAGGTAAGAACCGAATACAAAAACAAGTGTAATTATTAAAATTATCAGAGCTTCTTCGTAGAGCACGTTTTTCCTTATTTCATCTTCAACTATGAAAGGAGCAATAATTCCTTTGCCGAGGTCATTAGCACGTCCGCTCATATGTGAAGATCTTTCAAATAAAAGGGACAATGTGGTAGTAGCGTTTACAAAACCTGCAAGAATCATAACCCAAACATTAGAACAGACAATTGAGCAGTACGTAAAAAAAGACATATCGCCATAATTTTTCGTTGCTTGCATAAAATCCCCCAAATCACTTTGTATTATTATAATCAAGCATATGTATTTAAAAGAATCACCGATTAAAATACTATCAAAGGCTCGCAGAAGACTATAGATGATTTTGATGAACTTGTTAGGCTTCGCCCAAGTCATTATATCAAAATCTAAACTTCTATACAATCAAATACTATGCGAAACCATATATATATAAGTATACTATGATATAGAATTTTGTCAAACCTGCCAGAATCGGCGGGCAAGCTTAATCAAATTATTCATTGAATATTAGTTGATGAAATTTGAACGCTATGGTAAAATATTGGCAAGCGAAAGAAAGGAGCAATAATAAATGAGAAAACTGTTTGGCACAGACGGAGTTAGAGGGATTGCGAATAAAGACTTAACCCCAGAACTTGCATATAGGCTAGGAAGAGCGGGTGCTTATGTGCTTTTTAAAGATAAAAATAAAGACAAAACAAAAGTAATTATTGGAAAAGATACGAGGATTTCTGGAGATATGTTAGAAAATGCTATGTCGGCAGGGTTTCTTTCGATGGGCGTAGACGTACTATCTTTAGGTGTTGTTCCAACTCCTGCGATTGCACATCTGGCAAGAGAACTTGGTGCAGACTGTGGAGTAATGATTTCAGCCTCGCATAATCCAGTAGAGTATAATGGGATTAAGTTTTTTGATAATAGAGGATGTAAACTACGAGACGAAGCAGAGAGTGAAATAGAAAAAATTGTATTGCAAAATGACGAAATTCAGTATAGAGCAGTTAACGAAAAAGTTGGGATAATAAAACGAGTAGAAAATGCGATAGAATTGTATATGGAGTACTTACTGAAAACAACCTCGCATAACTTTATAGGTATGAAAATTGCGATCGATACGGCTAATGGATCAGCATATGAGGTAGCACCGAAACTACTTAAACAACTTGGAGCAGAAGTCTTTGTTATTAATGACAAACCAGATGGGATGAATATTAACCTAAATTGCGGCTCTACGCATCTAGAGGCTATTAAAAAACTTGTAAAAGAAACTGGATCGGATATAGGAATAAGCTTTGACGGTGATGCAGATAGAGCCTTAGCGGTAGATAGTAAGTGTCAAATAATTGACGGTGACTATATAATGGCAATATGCGGAATGAAATTAAAGAAAAAGAAAGAGCTTAATAAAGATACGATAGTAGCTACAGTGATGAGTAATATTGGTTTAGATTTAGCTGTGAGAAAAGAGAATATTAGTGTTTTGAAGACAAAAGTAGGGGATAGATATGTACTAGAAGAAATGATTAATAATAACTATACATTAGGCGGAGAGCAATCAGGGCATATAATCTTTTTAAAGCACAATACAACAGGAGACGGACTTTTGACTGCGATTCAACTAATTGACACAATAAAAGAAGAAGGCAAGACATTAGAAGAATTAGCAAGTGTCATGACATCTTACCCTCAGGTTTTGGTTAATGCATCAGTGAAGAAGGAGAATAAAACCGAATACCTTAGAGACAAAGAAATTATGGAAGAAATAGAAAGAATCGAGAATTCCATGAGCGGAAAAGGTAGAGTGCTTATTAGACCATCAGGAACTGAGCCAGTAGTAAGAGTTATGCTAGAAGGTGAGAATCAAAAGGATTTAGAGTATTTAGCTACTAAACTGGCAAAACTGATAGAGAGCAGATTGAGTTAGTTTCTCTATAGAAATATTTGCAATGGTAGTTGGTGCAATCTACTTGTAATATATATGAGTATTGCATATAGTTAGTAGTAGTGATAAGATGGGAAATAAGAGAGTAGGTGATGCTTATTTTTGTTGTGAGCAAAAGGAAGAAGGTATGAAAACAAAATAGTATTTTTAAAGCGCCTGAAGTTAAGTAGAGCTTAACTTGACGAGGAACAAGGTTATCGAATATTCGGCGGATGCCTTGCGGTGTTTCACCACCGATAAAAATCTACAAAACTATCAAGTAATTGATGGGACAAAAGGATTTAAGTGAAAGTTTGCAGTGAAAAGTACTGCAGGCTAGCTTTCTTACGTGTTTTTTAATTATGACTTTGAGAGGAGATAATAATATGTGTGGCATAGTTGGATATATTGGCAAAAAGGAAGTTGTACCAATTTTACTCGAAGGATTAAGCAAATTAGAATATAGAGGTTATGATTCAGCAGGAGTGGCGGTTTGCCAAGATGGTAAAGTTACGGTAAGAAAAAATAAAGGAAGACTGAGTGTACTAGAAGAGAACTTAAGCGTAAAAAAAATCAGCGGGACATTAGGAATTGGTCATACAAGGTGGGCTACTCATGGAGAACCGAATGATGTTAATGCGCATCCGCATGAAAATACTGCAGGTAATATTGCAGTAATTCACAATGGGATTATAGAAAATTATATGAAGCTCAAAGAGTGGTTGATAGAAGAAGGAAAGGTATTTAAATCCGAAACGGATACAGAAGTAATTGCACATTTAATTGACTATTATTTTGAAGGAGACTTAGTTTTAGCAGTGCAGAAATCAGTCGCAAAACTTGAGGGAGCATATGCGATTGCTGTAATTAGCAAAAGCAATCCTAATCAGCTAGTGGCAGTAAGAAAAGATAGTCCACTGATTGTAGGTGTTGGAAAAGGAGAAAATTTTGTGGCTTCGGATATACCAGCACTCTTAAAGCATACTAGAGATGTTTATTTCTTAGACGATGGAGATATAGCTATTCTTACTCAAGATGACATCAAAATTTTAAATGAATTTGGGGGAGAAGTGAAAAAAGAAGTTTTTAATGTCACTTGGGATGTGAAAGCGGCTGAAAAAGGCGGATATCAGCATTTTATGCTTAAAGAAATTTACGAACAACCAAATGCTATAAAAGAAACATTGTCTCCGAGAATAGATAATGAGGGCAATATAGATTTAAATGAAATCAATCTTACAAAAGATGATTTAAAAGAAATTAATAAAATTGTCATTGTAGCTTGCGGAACTGCATATCACGCAGGATTAGTTGGCAAATATGCAATTGAGAAATTTGCAAAGATTCCTGTAGAAACAGATGTTGCGTCTGAGTTTAGATATAGAGACCCTTTTATTGACAAAAACACATTGTTCATTGCTGTTAGCCAATCTGGTGAAACAGCAGATACGCTAGCTGCTCTAAGAGAAGCTAAAAGAAGAGACGCTAAAATAATAGCGGTTACAAATGTTGTGGGAAGTAGAATTTCAAGAGAGGCAGAAGACGTATTCTACACTTGGGCAGGTCCCGAAATAGCAGTTGCATCTACTAAGGCATATATAACGCAATTAGTTTCGATGTATTTAATTGCCTTAGATTTAGGGTTAAAAAGAGGGACGTTATCCAAGGGAAAATATAAGAGCGTAATAAAAGAGCTTAGAGAATTTCCAGACAAGGCAGAAAAAATTCTCAATAATGTGTCCCCTATACAAGAACTTGCAGATAAGCAATTCAACAATCAAAGTGTATTTTATATGGGAAGAGGCATTGATGATTATGTAGGAAGAGAAGGCTCTCTAAAACTAAAAGAAATATCATATATCCACTCAGAAGCTATAGCAGCAGGAGAATTAAAGCATGGCACGATAGCATTAATTGAAGAAGGAATACTTATTATTGCAGTTGCAACTCAAGAGCATCTTTATGAAAAAATGTTATCAAACATTAAAGAAGTAAAAGCAAGAGGAGCATATGTCATAGCAATTGCAAAAGAGAATCAAATTGAAATTGAAAAAACTGCAGATAAAGTACTGTATATCCCAGAAACGATTAACGAATTGACACCAATATTATCTGTGATTCCACTACAACTATTAGCCTATTACATTGCCGTAGCAAGAGGTTGTGATATTGATAAGCCCAAGAATCTTGCAAAGAGTGTTACTGTGGAGTAAAGGGAAAAAGAGCATAAAAACGCACGAACCGCTTTGTGAGTTTTTTGCTACTTGGTGAATTGACGAGTCAATTATTAGATATCAGAAAAAGAGAAAAAGGTAGAAAGAACTTCTACCTTTTTTTAATGCACAACTCCTAATACTAGCTTCTAATGCTTATTATGACTAAAAAAGATTACTGTGGCAGCCTATAACACTTTTTATTGCTCGGCAGTAACTGCTTTGTCAGAATTAAAAACTTCTTCATTAAGTTCGCCTTCACTTTTAGCGATAATCAACGTACAAACTGCATCACCAGTAATGTTGATAGCTGTTCTTGACATATCTAGAATTCTATCAATTCCTAGTATTAAGCCAATCGCTTCAACTGGAAGCCCTACTTGATCTAATACCATTGCTAGCATTATAAGACCAACACCAGGAACACCAGCAGTTCCTATTGATGCTAATGTAGCGGTAAGTATTATAGTTAAGAAATCAGGAATTCCTAGTTGGGTACCAAAAAGTTGAGCGATAAATACAGTGGCAACACCTTGCATTATTGCAGTACCATCCATATTAACAGTAGCACCTAGAGGTAACGTGAACGATGAAAGACTTTCAGAAACTCCCAATCTCTCTCTTGCAGTTTTTAATGTTACAGGAAGCGTAGCACTACTACTTGCTGTAGAGAATGCAACTAGCATTGCAGGAGAAAAATTTTTAAGGAATTTAAGAGGATTGAGCTTTGTAAATAATGTTAGTAGAGTTCCATAGGTGAAAATTGCATGAATTAGCAACGCGCCTAAAACGCAAATCATATACCACGCAAGTGGTCTCATTGCTTCGAAGCCTAACAACGAAAACGTTTTTGCAATAAGTGCAAACACACCAAATGGAGCAATATACATAATTAGTTCAACAAGTTTTAGTACAAGAGTATTTAGTTGTTCAAAAAGTTCGGTAACTTTTTTTGCTTTTTCTCCCAATACTGTTAAACCAGTACCAGTGAGAATAGCAAAAACGATTATCTGTAACATTCTACCCTCTGCCATTGCTTTAATAGGATTCCTTGGAATCATATTAACTAAAACATCAACAAAAGGAGGGCTTTGTCTAGCTTCATACGCAGCTTCTCCAAGCGGAATATCAGCACCGATACCTGGTTGCACGATAGTTGCAATAAGTATAGCAATGCCAATAGCAATTGCTGTTGTAACTAGATAAAATGCAACAGTTTTTGTACCTATTCTACCTAGTTTAGCAATACTTCCGATCGAAGCTGCCCCTACTGTGAGCGAAACAAATACTAAAGGAACTATCATCATTCTAATTGAGTTAATAAAAGCGTCCCCGACTAGCTCGAAGAAAAACCCGATGATAATGTTTTTAACAAACGGAATTTCGTTGAATTGATACAGAATAAGTCCAGTTATAAGACCTGCAATAAGACCAAAAAATATTTTTGTTGTCAACCCATATTGCTTTTTCATAATATCCTCCTTATTTTCATATTAAAAAAACAGTCGCAATTTGAAATTTATGAGTTGTGCATAAAAAATTGTGTCGACTGTTTATTTATTTCTTCTTATCATATAATATCATAAACTAGTTAGAAAATTCAAGTGTTTTTTTATTAATCAATACTTTTATTAAATTTTTGTAAAAACTATGCTTCAGTCCACTATTTTACTCGTTTTATTTTTGGTATATAATGAATGAGAGTAATTGACGAACCAAATCAAAAAACAGGCTAAAATGTGAAAGTATTGTATATTATTCACTTTAAGGAGGAATGAATAATGAAAGAACAAATTCTAGAATGTGGCAAGGGGACGTTTTGTTTGCCACATTCGGCCATTTCGGATCAATTCGAAAAAAGTAGTATCCCTTCACTATTTGAAAGCAAATACGACGTCGCAGTTGTTGGTGGAGGAGCTTCAGGCTTAGTAGCGGCTATCTTTGCAGCACGTGAAGGTGCTAAAGTAGTGGTAATAGAGAGATTAAATAGAGTTGGAAAAAAGATTTTAGCAACGGGAAATGGGCGTTGTAATTTTTCTAACTTGAATTTAGATATTACTCGTTTTTATGGGGAAAACGTGAAGTTTGCTGAAAATGCTCTAGAAAAGTTTGATTTAGAAAAGACACTTGATTTTTTTGAAAGGTTAGGAATAGCACATCAAGTTGAAGACTTAGGTAAAATTTTTCCTAAATCTGAACAAGCAACTAGTGTTCTAGATGTGTTGAGGTATGAAATGGAGAGATTAAACGTTGAAGAAAGATGTAATGTTGCAGTAACAAAGATTACACGCAAATTGCATAGTAAGCATGACAAGGGGGCGTTTCTTTTGTCATGCGAGACTCGTACGACTTCAGTCCGTGGAGGTTACCCTGAGCGCACTTCGCGAGTCGAGCGGGCTCAGGGTAACAACAGGGAAAGAGTGGAAGCGTCTCTTTGTCATTTTGTAATTAGAGCAGCTAAAATCATCTTATCAACAGGAGGGAAAGCTAGTCCCAACCTAGGCTCAAATGGGAGCGGATACAGTTTAGCAAAAACTTTTGGGCATAAAACAATATTACCCTTTCCTGTAATAGTACAGCTTAATTTTAAAGAAAGATTCGTAAAACAAATTAAGGGCGTTAAGTTTAAGGGGAAGGCTTCTATTGGAGTAGATGATCAAATTCTTAGAGCAGATGAAGGAGAAATTTTGTTTACTGATTATGGAATTTCAGGACCGCCAATTTTGCAATTAAGTAGGAAAGCAGGAGAGCAGCTGCAAAAGAACAAACAGCCTTGGGTTGAGTTAGACTTATTTCCTGATTTGAGTAATTTGGATATGGAAAAATTAATAATGAAACGTATAGCATTTCAAGAAAATAAGCCTTTAGATTGTAATTTTGTGGGGTTGATTAATAAAAGACTTATACCCGTAATATTAAAAGAGGCAAAGATTAAAAACATTAACATGATTTCAAGAAAAATAAAGGATAGCCAAATAAATAGTATTGTGAAGATATTAAAACAATGGAGATTTGAAGTGATAGGAACACAGCCGTGGAAAAGTGCACAGGTAACAGCAGGTGGAATAGATGTAAAAGATATTAATCCGTTTACAATGGAATCAAAATTAGTTAAGGGATTATTCTTTGCAGGAGAAATTTTAGATATTGATGGAGACTGTGGAGGATTTAATTTGCAATGGGCATGGTCTTCAGGGTATGTGGCTGGTACTAGCGCATCTAAATAATTACAATTTTCTTTGAATATTTTCTGCAAATTGCTTTGCCCTATCTTCAACATTTTTAATCCTTAGTATCGCACCAAAATCATTAGCAGTTTCCATTAGTGCAAAGTTGGGGGGCAGTTGAAATCCTTTGTTGATATTTAACGCACTAATAAGTTGTTTTGCTACAGAATCGCTGCCAGAATTACCAGACACAATTATTGCAAAAATTGATTTATCGTAGAGACTAATTTTTTTATACAAAGCGGTTAATCTGTTAACGACACTCATTAAATTAGCAGAAACAGAATCATTATAGTTTGGGCATATCCATATAACAATATCTGCCTTTTCAATTGCTGGAAACACTTCGGTAGTAATTTTACCACAGTAAAAACAGCCTTCTTGCTTGCTATAGTGAAGACAGACTTTAAATGGACATCCGTTACAGTCATATATTGTACCGTTTTCCACGTGAAGTTCTTCTATTTCATAATTGGATAGATGTTTTTTTACCATATTCCATAGCGTAAGAGTATTAGAAGTATCCCGATTACTAGCATGTAATGCAAGTATTGAAGGTCCCTTTTTTGGGGCTTTATGAGGTGATAAACTAAACATCTCTTTGTCGGCACACTGGTTTGTTTCGAGAAACGCATTCAATCTTTCGCCAAGTTTTGTTGAAATTTTATAACAAATATCAGCAAGAGAAATATCATATCTTTTTTGCCAAGTGAGAAAATTAGTCAGGTCTCCTGTTGCTTCTACCATGGGGTGACCTATAAATCTACAGCCTAAACTATTAGCTAAAAAAATAATTTGAGAGCAAAAACTCTTAGTATATAGTTCATTTTTGCTATGAATTAGAATTCCAGCTACAGAGCCGTGTAAAGGAGATATAGACGAAAAAGTGTTGCAATTGAGCTTTTTCATTATTTTTAACATAGAAAAATCTATTCCTATTTCGTCTAATTCAATTGCAAATAGTATTTTCTTATGTCGTAAGTTAGGAGCTTCAGTATTGCTATTTATTTCGATGTAGCTTCGATTTTGCATCGCATATGCAATCATTCTATTCAGCTGCTTTGATGGATTAGTAGACTTAATTAAATAAATCATAACATACCACCTAACATTTTGTACGTTTTTTCAAGCTCTATAACTAATGCAGATGGTATATCTAAAGTTTCTATTTCAATTTCTGTATTATTTAGCCTATTTCTTGCTCCCATGTAAACACCTCCTACAAAAGTAGCACTGTAATGCCAGTTTCCTCTTAAAGTCTCAACTATAGGTAAGGCTGCTGAAGAAATGGCTGGGGCAATGTATGGTTTATAACCAGTTTTTCTGACTTGCAGATTTGCAGCGAGTGTCTTCTTCGTTAGCTCTTGTGACAGTCGTTTGTTGTAGTTATTGATACTATCAGCTATAACTAGTCCATTACCATGCGGACCAAATGCTCTGCCTTCATTTTGATAGTGTTTAGTTTCTACGTTTTGCATTGCGAAATAATTGGCTCTAGCATTCATAACACCGAGTCCATATCCTCTTATTTGTTCAGGCAATAATCCCTTGAAATCATACACGCCCATTTTATTAGTATTACTCGAAATTAAAGCAGACTTACATAATAAATCCACTGGGTCAGAAATGACAGCAAAAATGCCTTTAAAGTTACTTGAGCGGGCAAGTTTTGCATAGATGCTTAAAATTTTGGAGTTGGCATCTAACTGAACCATGCGCACATCATGTTTTTCGCTGCCAATAGGTGGTACTTGAGATGCGACACAGAAGACAAACATATCACAATCAAATATTTTATAAGTTGAAACAGGAACAACATCAGGGAAGTTCTTATTTTTAATGAAAATTTGGTTGGTTTCATATTCGTATCGCTGTACTTTGTTTAAGTCGGTATCGTAAATACCAATTTTGCTAATACAATCTCCTCCGACAAGACGCAGCGAAGTTAAGAGAGTGCCACCTACATCGCCTAAACCGCAAATGTTTATAGAGAATTTATCGTTGACTTTAAGCCTTGGTTTGGAGCAGGGATTGACCAGAAGGCATTTTTTAAAATCTCGGTCAATTATTGATTTTTGCCAATCAGAGTAGTTTGTATTGACCGAAACAACTTCTCTGTTTTCTATTTTTCTAATTATCCAGTAAGGGACAAGCTCTTTGTACGCATCATCTTTTCTTAGCAGATTTAAATCTTCATTTTTCAAATATAACTGCGACGGCTGGCTTATTGAAAAAGAATTTCTGGAAAATTTAGGATTGAATTTTCTAAGGAAGTAAAGAACATCACGTTTTTTCTTGGCAATATCTTCTGTAATTTCATTGTCAAGAGTATATGGTTTCAATGAAAAAAGCACTTTATTATTTAATTTGTAATAATGCATAAGGGGAATCTCCTTTTAGTCTATAGTAGTGACTCTATATTGTAGTCTTTTAAGTAACTCTAGGTCGTTTTCTACATAATTAGAAGCGCTCAAATGCATATCAAAGCTCATGTTCTTGCCTGGGTCAGGACAACGAGGGAATAAAAACACTTCACTAAGCGACGATATAGTCAGAACACGCTCATTAATCTTTTGGTATCTTCGTTCTATGATTTTTAACAGTGAAATAGAATTCTCTAAAGATGTTAAAGATAGATTATAAATACTTTCAGGCGAGGCTCCCTTAATAAATTGTGCTGAGTCATATGGCAGTATTAAATTAATAGAGGGAAGCAAGTTTTTATTTGGATAAACACCCCTCCATAGAACGTCTCCACCAATAAATGGATATAATAGCTGCTCGCTAAACCATAACTTTAGTCTAGGAATGAAATAGGCACAGTCAACCTCGCGGCTTTGAATTTCCATTAATTCCTTTCCCCGACCAGACATTATCCCCGATATAACTTTTGTTACATTAACTTTTTCAGATTCTAATAGAGGGTAAAGAGCCTTCATACGGTATCCTTTGTGCATTAGGTCGTCAACAAGAATTATAGATCTGTCAAAAGATTTAATCATGCGCACCTGATTTTTCAAGCTCAAATAATATGGATGAGCTTCGATTCTAAAACTTTTAATATCAGGAGCAAACATTTTCTCGGTATGCAATGTTTTTGTTATAGTATTAGGCACCATTTTTCTGTGTAATATATTCCCATAGGGAACACACATAAGGTTGCCAGCTTCCCTTGGTATTGAGGGGGTGTACGGAACATTATTAAGGCGACATATTTTTTTTACAACGATATCATCAACAGCGTTTCGATCGAAAGACAAAACCAATTTTCCAGGAAACAAATTAGCAAGAGAATTTTGCAATTTTTTTCTACTAGCCTTAATGACAGCCCGAATTTCGGGGTCATTATTGAAAGGTTCCTTAATAATTGTAGATAAATCAAGGTTAAGTGTACATGGATTGCTCATTTCAACTACCATGGTTTTGTATTTAATATTTTGTGATTGATAAGGCTCTTGAAATCCGTGGAGAGTTAGCAATTCCACCAGTTCGGACTCATCTTTCATAGGGATATGGCTATTGAATACAGCATAGCTATAATCATTTTTTAGGCAATATGACAAAGTCTCGGTAACTATAGCTTGCAAAGAATTTTCAAACAAAGGATTACTAAGCGAAAAAATGCCGCTTAAAGCAACTATTCGCCCAACACTGTTTCTCCTAATACTATCGCTTGTATCTATATCTTTAAAAGTTCTATAAATCATGTCATATGGAACCCAATATAGAGAAGAATAAGCCAAAATTCTGTTGTCTGCAATATCTTTCACTATTATTATTGTTGCATGCCTCTTGTTGAAAAAACTCTTTAGTTTATTATAGGCGTCCTGTGATTGTTGGTGAAACGTATCTACAAGGGTGCAAGTAAGTTCTTCACTATATTCAACAATTACTTCAATATCAACTGAAATAGCGTGAGGTGTCGTTTTATATTGTGGTTCTTTTTTGTACAAATTATTGATATAAATGTATCTTTGTGCGAGAGGGTCAATTAGTTGTGATATATCTCTTTCTTCGTCAATATATTTTCTGATTTGTGTTGAACTGATTTCCTCAAACTGAGGTGCGAGGTTAAGTCTTAAAATGGGAGCATTAATTTTTTTAAAAGAATTTGACAATTGCGATTCATAATTTGGGGTGAAACCTGTTTCGTGCCTGTCAAAAATAACATGTGGAAATGTGTGTATAGAGAATTCATTTTTTGCTTTTTTGTATGCGGATGCATTTAGTACAACATCACTACCTGCAACAATATATACCAACGAACCCTTAAAATTATCTTTAAGTTGTTTTAAGTCAGACGGATTAGCTATGTTTGTAGGAAAATCTTCAGGATAGTGAAAAATACCCATTTCATTTGCGATAGACATTTTAATTATATTTTTTCTAATTGTATTTGGTTGGGTGCGTTTTGACCAAGAAAATTCGTCAACAGCTATAAATACTTCGAATCCAAAATCTCTGATGGCAGTACTTATTTTTTTGTGGCACAGGGTAAAAGGATCAAAAGTGCCAGGGAATAAAGCAATTTTGGACGGTATTTTAAGATTAATATCTCCCTTATCAAAGGAATAATCAGAAATAAATCTGTATATTTGATTTAAGCTTGCTGAATTAGTTAAAAACAGAAGTTCGTTTTCATTATCGTCAGTTAACAGTGTAAGAATTTTTTTAGCAGTTAACTGATAAATATTACACTTTTCGTCGGGCGAAAGTGTTGCGGATGCGAAAACATCCTTACCAATAACACTAAAAGCGATTTGTCTAATTTGAACATTGTCGTGCACTAGAGCGTTTAGTAAAACGCCTAGCATTCTACTAAGTCGGTCTTGGTACTTAGTGCCTTTTTCAAGGAACAATTTTTTGTATTTTGGATAGCTAGGGATAAACACCCCAATTGTTTTAAGCAGTAAAGAAAGCGTTTGAATATTTGAAGACTTGCATTTATCAATTAAATCACTGATTAATTCATCAAGTTCTACAGGATGTAAATATACTAAGATTTGTCCCAAATAATTGGGAATATACTTCGCAAAACGATAACCTTCTATCTCTAGTGAGCTTAACAGTTCTATGGCAACATCATTTCTTTGCTCAACAGGCAAATTTGGTATTATTTTGACTAAAGCTCTACCAGTTCTATTGCGCACGTTTTCGAGCGCGCTAACTTTTAGGAGATTACAAAAATGAATTGCAGTGTGCAGTCCATCGGTCTCATTGTGTTTGAGGTAATAATCTAACAATATATCGACCTGTATTTTTTTCGCAATCCAGTCTGTGTTGCTTTTTAGATTACTCAAAAAAAGAGAAGATTTGTTTAGCATATCTTGTTGATAGAGCAAATCTAATTTTTTGTTGATTGGATGATTCTCATCAAACATTCTCTGTGCAATTTTAATTTTTAAATAATTTTTTACTGGTGAGTATTCGGAATCAGACACATGTTTTATAATAGAAACAATTTTATTATAAATGGCAGAGCCCTCCTTAACATATCCAATCAAGTGATATATTTCCTCTAAAGCGCTAATTTTTAATGGAATTTCGAAGCTGTCAAGGCTTTGGAAGATGTAATCAAAAAAAACGTTAACAGAATATGATCGCTCAGCAAAAGGAATGTACTTAATAGTATCCAAAAGGTATAGATTAATATCAGTTTTAGGGAAAACATCTTCATTGTAATACTTAAGAATAATATCAATATACTGCTTTATGCGATGTTTTTCGCAATGTGAGAAAAGTGAAGCAATCATAATTTTCATGCTATGCCCTATCCAATTTCTATGGGTGGGTATTATTTTATGATCAGGCGTGATAAATAGATAGAGGTATTTGTCTAGCAACTCAGAACTGCTTTCAATATTATTAATTATTGCCATATCTTTAGGTATTTCTTTTCGGTAGTCTTCGTCGAAAGTAGCAATAAGTTTTCCAACTAGCTCTGCACATTGTCTTCTCACGTCTTCTTCTGGATGGATCAAATTATCGTAGAGAAAATTTATAATGATTGTTTTTTGAGCAGGAGTAAAGTGAGTAGAGTATTCTTGAAAAACATCTAAATATTCTCTAAGTACCTTTGAATTTTTTTCGCTCCTTGCTGTTTCCAATATATCATTTAAAGATGAACGATTTCTAAACTTATTCATTAAGTAGACATTATGGCTAATGGCAAGATATTTTAGGTTTTTGGTAATTTCAGCTCCTTTCATAAGTGAATAGTATTTTGGGGTTTTATCGAAAGAGTGTGCTGGCTTTAAATCAATATCTGTTACCACACCAATATCAAGCATGAAATCTTCATAGTCTTTTAATTTATTATATACTTTAATATAACGGAGCTCTTTCTTCTTGTCGACATTATCTAGCTTATCTAGAATGACCTGAAAAGAATCTGCAAGCGTAAATATTTGCATTTTATTATTTCTCACATTTTTGACCCTAAAATCACAATAAATCAAAATAAGAGATTCTATTGAAAGGTTGTCCAATTCTAAATCCCAAACGGAATGGTTTAATGCTATATGTCCTATGTATGTAATATGATGTTTTTTGAACCATAAATCAGTATAAAAGTAGTGTAGATATGCAACCCTGTTGCTTTCCCAAGTTCTACAACCGTATTTTCCAAGATCGTGCCCTGCAGCACCGCCTGAAACTCTGCCCAAATCTACTGGAAGTCCAGAATCAGAAAGCTGTTTAGCAATGAAAATCGACATATAGTGGACAGCGCAGATATGGTCTAGTGTATTATGTCCTATAATCTCTTGATTTAATTTCATCATTTCATACAGGAAATCATTATTAAAAGCAGAAGTGAATTTTGCGTATTCGCTAGTTATTTGATATTTTTTTTCGTCCTCAGAAGAGAGCAAAAGTATTGGATATTTACTTTGTAAAGTATTATCGTTAGATTTTTTTTGCCATTCGCTAACTATTCTAAGGACATGCAAGTAGATTTCGCACCCCTCATTTAGTTGTGCATCTAGTTCAACTTCAACAGAACTAGGAAAAGACTTTTTTAGCGAATATTGGTACATGTAATAAAGAGGTTTTTTAGGTGCGGAATTTCCCCAAAGTTCACGTAAAAGATCTTCACATAATGTATATACGATAGAACAACTATAATTGTTATCTGCAAGAATTGAATTAACAGTGTCAGAAGTTTTTTCGTTCTTAATGTGTTTTCTAATTAGTTGAGAACCTATCTGTATAGTTTTTTTTGATTCTAAAGTAAGCAATTGCAAAAGTATTTCCTGGCTTAGAGTTTCTAATTGAGATGGCATAATAACCTCCTGTAGTAAAATTACTTCAAACGCAATGTTCTAAACTAATTATATACTAAAAGAGGTGCAATAATCAAAACAATCTAAAAACATGAAAATATTATAATCTAAACTTCAATTGACACTACGTCACTGCTATGCTAAGATATAATAAAGAAATCTTCCACCTTTAACTTTGTCCAGAGAGGCATGAAAGGACTGATGATGAATATTATGAATTATTTATTTGTTAATGGGAAAAGTTGTATTATATGCAACATAAATTCGTATGATAAGACAATAAACAACGGTTATTGAGACCTTGATTTATTGTCTTTTGTTTTTGAGGAATAGTTGGGCATATTAATAACTTAGGAGATGGTACATTGAAAATACTAATTAAATCAGGTAGAGTAATTGATCCATTAAACAATATAGATAGACAGATGGATATTCTGATTGAAAATGGTCTAATTACAGAAGTGAAAGCGAGTATAGAAATAATTGCAGATAAAGAAATCAATGCCGAGAACTTGTGGGTAGTACCAGGGTTGATTGATGTACATGTACATTTGAGAGAACCAGGATTTGAACATAAAGAAACAATTAATACTGGTTCGCTGAGCGCTGTAAAGGGTGGTTTTACTACAATATGTTGTATGCCTAATACAAAACCAGCCATAGATAACGCCGAAGTAGTAGAATATATAAATAATAAAGTAGGTGAGACACAAACTATTAACTTGAAGGTAATAGGAAGTATTACTAAAAACCAAGATGGACAAGAGATGTCTGATGCTGAAGGAATGCATAGAGCGGGGATATGCGCTATAAGTGAAGATGGAAAGACGTTAATGGATATTGAACTGTTTAAAAAAGCTATGGTTAAAGCAAAAGAGTTAGACATTCCTATTATGTCTCACTGTGAAGATCATGCTATTGTTGGGCGAGGAGCAATGCACGAAGGGATAGTTGCAAAGGGAATAGGAATAGAAGGTATATCAAGAACTGTTGAAGACAATATTGTTAGTAGAGACATAAATTTGGCTAGTAAAATCGGTGCGAAATTACACATATGCCATATTAGCTCTAAAAATAGTGTTGAATTAGTGAGAGAGGCAAAACAGAGGAATCAACCAGTTACTGCAGAAGTATGCCCACATCATTTTACTTTAACAGATAAAGAAGTGAAAATATGGGGAACAAATGCAAAAATGAATCCACCACTAAGAGGCAAAGAAGATATTGAGGCAATAATAGAAGGGCTAAAAGATGGTACTGTTGACATAATTGCTACCGATCATGCACCACATACTGACGAAGAAAAAAATGTTAAATTCAGTGAAGCTCCTTTTGGAATTGTAGGCTTAGAAACTGCGTGGTCAATATGCATGACTGAATTGGTTGAAAAAGGGGTGTTATCACCCATACAACTGATCGAAAAAATGAGCATAAACCCTGCAAAACTTATAGGTATGGACGAACCTAAATTATCAGTAGGGAAGAAGGCGAATATTACTATTATTAACCCAAACGAGTCATACAAAATTAACAAGTATGAATTTGTATCTAAGAGCAAAAACACACCTTTTCACGGTAGAGAAGTAAAAGGTAGAGTGGTTTATACAATTGTAAATGGAGAAATTAGATATAGCTATAGCTAAGATTAAGAGGGCAGTAAAATAAAATAGTGAGGTGCTGTATGATAGATTTACTAATTAACAAGATTGAAGAGAAACAGAATCCTACAGTTGTAGGATTAGACCCGAGGTTAGATTTTATACCAGAATTCATTAAAGTAGAAGAGTTTGAAAGGCACGAGAAAACCCCGAAAGCTGTGGCAGAAATATTTTTAAGGTTTAATAAAGCAATAATGGACGAAACATATGATTTGATACCAGCGGTCAAACCCCAAATAGCAATGTATGAGCAATACGGACATGAAGGAATAAGGGCGTATATTGAAACGATTAAGTATGCGAAGCAAAAGGGACTATTGGTTATAGGGGATATAAAAAGAAGCGATATCGCATCTACCGCAGAAGCATATTCAAATGGTCATATTGGCGAAGTAAATATTGGAGGGGAGAGTGTCAAAATTTATGAAGAAGATGCAATCACAATCAGCCCGTATCTGGGACATGACTCGATTGAACCGTTTATTGAAAACTGTAAAAGATTCAATAGGGGATTGTTTATACTACTTAAAACTTCAAATGCTGGAAGCGGAGAAATACAGGACTTGGAGATAAAAGGTGGGAAAGTGTATGAAAGAGTAGCGGATTTAATAAGTGAATGGGGAAAGGAATTAGTTGGTGAAAGAGGTTATAGTTCAACTGGAGCTGTAGTAGGGGCAACCTATCCAGAACAATTAGCAGAACTTAGGCGCAGCATTAAGAATGTATTTTTTTTAGTGCCAGGATATGGGGCGCAAGGTGGTAGTGCTAAAGACTTAAAAGGCGCATTTGATAAAAATGGATTGGGTGCCATTATAAACTCATCAAGAGGGATAATTGCAGCTTATAAGAATCAGAAATATATAAACGAATTTACGGAAAATGAATTTGATAAAGCAGCAAGACAAGCAGTGCTAGATATGAAAGCGGATATACAGAGTGTGATTTAGGAAAAGAGGAGTTCGGTGAAAGAGAAACGTGCAGTAGAGATAATGGAGAATAAGAAGATAGCTAAGAACACGTATAAAATGATAATTTTAGCACCATTAGTTGCAAGAGAAGCAAAGGCGGGTCAATTTTTAAATCTATTTTGTAAGCAGAGAGATTTGCTGTTACCTAGGCCAATAAGCATATGTGAGCTCGATATGAAGCTAGGTATAATAACTTTAGTATATGCTGTAGTAGGGAAAGGTACTGCTGAACTTGTTAAAATGCTTAGTGGTGAGAAAATCGCTATAATGGGACCTTTAGGGAATGGGTTTGACATTGACGACACTATAGAGAATCATTTGATAATAGGCGGTGGGATTGGTAGCCCACCTTTGCTAGAGCTTGTAAAAAAACTTAAAGGCAAAAAAACAGTTTACTTGGGTTTTAATGCAGAAACTATTCTTGCAGATGAATTTAAAAAATATGCTGACAAAGTACATATAGCAATTGAAAATGGGACAGGGGACGGTTCTTTGTCCAAATCCAAAGTCGAGACAAAGAACCGTCCCCTGTCCCGAGAGAGCCGTCCCTTGTCCCGAAATTCGCTGCCTTTTTCCCGATATCCACAAGGAAACGTTATGGATTTAATTAAAACAAATATGACAAAAGCAGATATGATATACGCATGCGGTCCTAAACCAATGCTTGAAGCAATAAATGAGTGGGCGAAAGAAAAAGAAATAGAAGCGCAGTTTTCAATGGAAGAAAGAATGGCGTGTGGAATAGGAGCTTGTCTAGTCTGTACGTGTAAAATTCAAAAGAGTGAAGACAGCGAGTGGCAAAATTATAGAGTATGTAAAGATGGACCTGTTTTCTATAGAGATGAGGTGATATGGGAATGAATAAATGTGATATGAGAATTAAAATAGCAGGAGTAGAGTTTGAAAATACAGTAATGACGGCTTCTGGAACTTTCGGTTCGGGCAAAGAATATGGAGAATATGTTGATATTAATGAAATAGGCGCAGTTATTACTAAAGGGGTATCCAGCACTCCGTGGAGAGGTAATAATACTCCAAGAATTGCAGAAACGTATGGTGGAATATTGAATAGCGTTGGGTTGCAAAACCCTGGAGTAGAGGAATTTATAGAGAAGGATATAAAGTTTTTAAGACAGTTCGATACGAAAATAATTGTTAACATTGTTGGGAGAACATTTGAAGAATATTGCGAAGTTGCAAGAAGATTATCTAGCGAAGATATTGATTTAGTAGAGCTTAATATTTCCTGCCCAAATGTAAAAGAAGGTGGAGTTGCTTTTGGGACTGATCCTAAAATGATCGAATATATCACAAAAGAAGTTAAAAAAAATCTTAAGCATCCACTAATTGTGAAACTAAGCCCAAATGTTACAGACATTGTTGAAATGGCAAAAGCAGCTGTAGACGGTGGCGCAGATGCTATTTCTATGATAAATACTTTAATAGGAATGGCTATAGACATCCATAAGAAAAGACCGGTATTGGCAAATACTATAGGTGGTCTTTCTGGTCCAGCGATAAAACCTGTTGCTCTAAGAATGGTTTATCAAGTAGCGAAGGCTATTGATATCCCTATAATTGGGATGGGAGGAATAATGAATGGGGAAGATGCAATTGAGTTTATTCTCGCAGGTGCTACAGCAGTTGCAATTGGGACTGCTAATTTTGCAAACCCAAGAGCGACTATAGATGTTATAGAAGGTATTGAAAATTATCTCGCAGAGAATAGTGTCGATAGTATTAGTGAAATTAGAGGGCTAGCGATAGTCACTTAAAATAAGGAAGGATGATAATTGTGAATAAAGAACGAATAATTGAAATTTTAAAAGAAACAAAAGTTTTATTGGAGGGCCATTTTTTATTGACATCGGGTAAACATAGCGCCAAGTATATGCAATGTGCAAAACTTTTACAATACCCAGTATACACTGAAGAAATAGCTAGACATTTAGCGAATAAGTTTAATAATGAAAAAATAGATAGTGTAATTGCACCAGCAATAGGTGGAATTATTTTCGGATACGAAGTAGCAAGACAATTAGGTGCGAAGAATCTCTTTGCAGAAAGAGTTAATGGCAAAATGGAATTAAGAAGAGGTTTTGAAATTCCTAAAGGAGCAAAAGTTCTAGTTGCAGAAGATGTAGTAACAACTGGGGGCTCAGTAAAAGAGGTAATTGAAGCGGTAGAAAAACAAGGTGGAGAGGTTGTAGGGGTAGTGGTTGTTGTAGATAGAAGTAATGGCACAGTTGAATTTGGTACAAGATTTGAAGCTGCATTGACAACAGAAGTAGTTGCATACGAAGCGAATGACTGTCCATTATGCAAAGAGGGAAATTCAGTACCTATTAAGCCGGGGAGTAGGAAATTGTAAAACAAAATTGATAGCATTTAATGTTTGTGGTATAATTATTTAGTCTATCAAACAATTTACAAAGTGGGGCATTAATTATGATTAAAAAATTCAATATTGATAAAGCTATAATGCTGACAGTTATATCACTTGCGCTACCAGCAATAGCCGAGATGGCACTTCATACAGTAGTGGGTGTGGCAGATACAATAATGATTAGTAGATTAATTAATAAAGAAGCTTTGGCTGGGTCAGGGTTTGTTAATCTAATTGTATTTATGTTAGTTTTTATTTTCTCTTCATTTAATACTGGCGCTGTTGCAATGGTTGCAAGAAGTTATGGAGAGAAAAATTACAAAAAATTGAATGAAATAGCAGGACAAAATTTCAGTGTAAATATTATTATTGGGATTGTTATAACAGCACTTGCTTTAGTATTCTCGAAAGAGATTTTCAGTATTTATGATATGGAACAGGTAGTAATCGATTATACGCATGCTTATTTTAACATAATAGTATATGGTTTAATATTCTTGTTTGTTTCATTTGCAGGGGGGGCATTACTAAGAGGTGTCGGAGATACAAAAACACCACTTTATATTGCATTACTTGCTAATGTGTTGAACATTGTTGGGAATTATGTTCTGATTACTGGATTTTGGATTTTCCCTGAAATGGGAATTGCAGGAGCCGCATTTTCGACCACGTTTTCAAGATTAGTTGCAGCAGCCTTGTTTGTTTATATTCTCTTTTTTAAGAAGTTTTTGGTACAGATTGAATTGAAGCATATGCACATTAAAAGAAATATTATTAGTCCGCTATGGAAATTTAGCTATCCTGGAGCGATTGAGCAAGCATTAATGCAGATATCATTTGTAATAATTGGAGTGGTGGTATCTTCTCTAGATACGGTATCAGAAGCTGCATTTAGAATACTTATTAATATTGCGTCTTTGTCATTTATGCCAACGGTAGGTATTTCGCTAGCAGCAGCAACCTTAGTTGGTAAATCACTTGGTGAAAATGACGAAGATAAAGCTTTGAAAATAGGGCATACTGCCGCTTTATTAGGTGTGCTATGGGGAATCTTTATGAGTGTAATCCTTGTTGTTTTTCCAAGACAAATGATACTACCATTTACATCAGAAGCTTCGTTGATAGCAATATCCCTTGTTCCATTATTATTTTTAGCTGTTAACCAACCAATGTTAAATTATATGATAGTAATGTCAGGTGCATTAAGAGGAGCAGGAGATACCAGAACAGTGATGGTGACTACAGCTCTTAGAATATGGCTTCTACATGTTCCAATAACATACGTGCTTGTACATTTCTATGGGGGAGGTATAGCTAGTGTTTGGATCGCTGAAATTATATCATTTGTGGTATTTTGTGTTGTTATTCACATAAGGTTTGTTGGGAAAAAATGGGCTAAAATAGAAATATAGTGTCTGGAAATTTCAAATATGTTACAAAAAGGAGAGTTTAAATGGTAATAAGTAGAGAAAATGCATTTGCGTTGTTGAAACAGTATGTGAATTCAAGTAATTTACTAAAACATGTTCTAGCGGTAGAAGCTTCAATGATTGGCTATGCAAAGAAATTTGAAGAGGATATTGAAATTTGGGCATCGTGTGGACTATTGCATGATATAGACTTCGAAAAATACCCAGAAGAGCACCCGTTTAAAGGAGTGCAAATTTTACTTGAAAATGGTTACCCAGAAGATTTTATATTAGCGATTAAGGGGCATGCTGATGAAAGCACAGCTAGAGAAACATTGATGGCAAAAACTCTTTATGCAGTTGATGGATTATCAAGTTTTATCATTGCATGTGCTCTGGTTAGACCTGATAAACTTGAAGGCATGAAAGTAAAATCGGTAAAGAAAAAATTGAAAGACAAAGCTTTTGCAAGAGCTGTAAACAGAGAAGGTATACTTCAAAGTGCGGATGAGTTGGGTGTAGATATGACAGAACATATCCAAACGGTTATAGATGCAATAGTAAATAGGGAAGAAGAACTAGGCAAAATAGGATTAAGCATGTTGAGTTAATCCTGCTAGCAATCAAGAAAATACATATTAACAAGACCCTTGCCTTTTATATAGAGAGGTTCTCTTTTCATAAAACCATACTTGTCTTTAAGCATGGTGTATGACGTTTCTGACAAATTGATCTTCATAGGCTCACTATTACTTTCCATTCGCTGAGAGGTGTTTATAGCATCGCCAAAGATGTCGTATATGTACTTCTTGGTTCCAACAATTCCGCCCACCGCTTCTCCTGAATGAATACCAACCCTAATCTCCCATTTGGTTTTTGCGGTAAGATTTCGAGTATTCATGTAAGACATTATTTCAATTGCTGCATTTGTAATATTTTCGGCGTGTTTCTCGTTTTTAATAGGAAGACCGCAAACCGCAAGGTAAGCATCCCCAATTGTTTTAATTCTCTCGCAATTATGCTTAGTCATAATACTATCAAAAGTTGTAAACATATCATTTAATTCGTTAATTAAGTATTGAGGGCTGAGTTTGGAGGATATACTGGTAAATTCGACTATATCAGAGAAAAAAACAGTAACATTTTGAAAATTTTCTGGTTTCGACTTACCTTTTTTCTTTAACTCTCTTGCCACTTTTTTAGGAAGGACATTATGTAGTAATTTGTCTGATTTTTTCTTTTCTTTGACGATTATAAATCCTAGGATAAGGGCGAGTAGTACAATCAATGCGAGAGAAAGAATAATAATCCTTTGTTGGTTTAGTAAAACTAAGGATATTTCATTATCTTTGGTTAAAAGTTGAATTTGTCGTGCTTTTCTTTCGGCTTCAAATATTTCTTGCATTTCTGCAATGTTTTTTAAATACGTCTCGTCAGCAATCATTTTTGATAGAGTGCTGTATAGTGATTTAAATGAGTATGCTTCCTTATAATTTCCAAGCTCGCTATGTACCTTAGAGAGATTAAATAAAGCAGATTGCAGACCCTCTTTGTCACTAATTTCTCTTGCTGCGTTTAGGGCATTATCAAAATATTCCAAAGACTTATCTAATTTGTTGCTGTTGAAGTAAACTGTTCCAATATTAACATAGGAATTAATAATTCCATCTTTATCGTCTATTCTCTTTCTTATTTCAAGAGCTTTGTAATGGTTTGCTAATGCATCTTGATAATCGCCTAGTAAATTTGACAAGACACCTATATTATTGTAGCTAGAGGCAATTTCAGATTCATTGGCAATCTCAGTGCTTAGTAGAATGGATTGACGAAAAAAATCTAATCCCTCATCGTAAAGTTCTTGTGATACAAAAACAAGACCAATGTTATTAAATAAAATTGCAATTCTTTCTCTATTATTAATCTCAGTAAAGATATTTATAGCTTTTAAGTAATAATCAATAGATACCTTGCTATTACCCAAATTTTCATAAACCACTGCAATGTTGTTATATGTAGTGCCAATTCCATCTTTATACTCTATAGCTTTATATATTGATAATGCGTCATAATAGTTTTCTAAGGCGATATCAAATTGTAAAAAGTGACTATTCACGGTGCCAATATTATTTAGTGTATTTGCTATACCTTTTTGATAGTTAGCATCAGTATAAGAATTGAGAGCCTTTTTATAAAAAGTCATTGCTTTTCCTATTTCATCTTTGGCTTGATAAGTCAAACCAAGCCCATTGAGTGAATAGCCTAATTCTATTTTGTAACGGTGGTCTGAATTCTCAAGAATAGAATTATTAAAATAATCAATTGCCTTTGAGTAATTTAGCAAAAAATAATGCGCCATGCCTAAATTGTTGTATGAACTGATAATTCCTAATTTGTATTGCAATGATTGGGAAAGATTAAGGGCATCATTGGCATATAGAAGACTTTTGTCAGGTGAAGTGATAAGTTGCAACCTAGATATTCCGTTTAACAAATCGACTTTTCTAGATCCAGAGACGTCTGTGAGTTGTGATTTCATTTTCTCTAGATTATTTTCTGGATTCGCATAACTAAAAAAATAAGTTGAACGAAAAATGGAGCAAAGGAGCAAGACGAAAATGATTAATAAACAAAGAGGTCTGTTTGTATTTTTTAGCAAGTTCATAGCGAAATCTCCAACCCTTCATAGGCAGCAATAGTATTTGGAAAGACAGTACGTGCTTGGTTTTGCATGTCTAAAATTTCATCGTCATTTTTATTAATGGCATGATGAAATAAAACGAGTTTTTTAATATTTGCATCATTTGCGAATTTGGTAGCCACAGACCAAGTAGAATGTCCCCATCCAATATATTTTGGTTGCGAGTATTCTTCGGTGGTTAAACTAGCATCATAAATAACAATATCTGCGTTACGTGCGAAGTTAATAAGTTCATTACTGAAATCCTCTCTATGTTCTATGTCGGTAAGATAGCAACAAGTTTTTCCGTTAGCGTTAATACGAAAAGCTAGATTTCCTCCTGGATGATTGACTCTAATGGAAGAGATGCTAATATTTTCGTCAATCCTGATTACCTGTTTTGGAACAATATCAAGCACTATAGTTTTAGCCCTGAAGGCATTCCATGGGACGGGAAAATATGGTTTCATCATATAATTAGAGATAATATCTTGAAAACAAGTACTTTGTTTTTGCTCGCCATATAAGTAAAAAGTATTATCAGCACAATAAAGTGGAGCAAAGAAGGGCAAGCCTTGTATATGATCATAATGCGAGTGAGAAATAAAAACGTGTCCAATAGTTGGGTTATTGCGCAAGTAGATTTTTTCTCCCAAAGGATAAATGCCAGTTCCTGCATCAAGGATTATTAATTGATTATTAATTTGTACTTCAACACAAGAAGTGTTACTTCCATATTTACTATTTCTCTCAATTGAAGTTGCACTTGAGCCTCGAACACCCCAAAATTTTACATGAAATCTTTTTTTATCCATATAATCACCATTATCTTTCAATATCATAAATTTTTTCGGAAATAAAAAGATTGACCAAATCACTATCAAGATAATTAGACTTAGCGTCTGCCTGTAGAATGCTAAGAGCTTTATCTGTAGGGAGCGCACACTTATAGGGACGGTCAGAAGCGGTCATTGCATCAAAAATGTCAGCAATAGAAATAATTCTGCTCTGCATAGAAATACTTGCGCCGACGAGGCCTTTTGGATATCCAGTTCCGTTGATGCGCTCGTGGTGATTTGCTGCTATATTTGAGACGTTTTTTAGTTCCTTAGTCCAAGATATTTCTTTTAAGATCTGTTCTGTAAAAGTAGCGTGTGATTCAATCGCTGTTCTTTCGGTAGGAGTAAGATTACCCTTTCTAACAGAGAGGCTCTCTAATACGTGAGGTGGCAAAAGCTCAATCTTAGTCACTCCATTTTCGTCTATATAATTCATGCGGTTGATCTCGCTTATGAGTTCTAATTCAGCATCTGTAATAAATCCCTTATAGTTTATGGATAAAACAAACTCGTAGTAGCGGTTGGCAGACTCAAGAATAACTATTTCTTGAGGGGATATAGTTTTGTTGCGCTGTTTTTCTTTTAAAAGAAGTTCGAGACACATAAATTTATATTTTAAGGCTTCAATTTCAGATTTAGAAAGGCGCGATTCTTTCAACAAGATATGTTCTCGCACCCCGATCTTACCAACATCGTGTAAAAGTGAGGCAAAAAACAATTCTTTTATTTCGTATTCTGAGAAGAATATTGAAGTAAAGGCATGTAACTTGGAATTGTTTACTGCATGAGCTAGTTTTACAGACATTTTTGCTACTCGTGTTGAATGTCCAGCGGTTGCAGGATCTCTTTGGTCGAGAGTAGTAACCAAGCTCTCGGCAAATGTCTCAAGAAGCAAGTTAATATCAGAATAAAGCTTGCTTCTTTCTAAAAGTATTGCAGCTTGCGATGCTAAAGAAGCGACGATGTTTGCCTCTTCGTTAGTATATGGAATTACAATATCACTACAGATTGATGTATCGGAAATAGTTGAATTAGGATTTTTCTTTTTGTTTAGAAGCTGCATGACACCTATCACATCGTTTTTAACGTTTTTCATGGGGAGAGATAACATATTTGCAGTCTTGTATTTGTTTTTTTTGTCGAATGAACTATCGTGGCTAATGCCAAGAGAAGTGAAAATATCATCCATATTATTAAAATTGAATATTTTTTTTGATAGGGCAGTATACCCTGCAATACTATCATAGTTTATAGGGACAAAACTTTTTTTCAAGTTGATAGAAATAGAATTGTTTTGAGTCACAGTAAATTGCAAGTAATCAATATCATTCATAGAAACTTTGATATAGATGCTACCGGCATCACTATTTGTTATCAACATGCATTCACTTAAAATCATGCTTAATAGATTTCCTGTGTTTTTTTCGGCGGACATGCTTTTGCCTATATTTACTAATTTGGTGATTAGTTTGTAATTTTGCGTGTCTTCATTTACATTGTTGAAAGTATTGGTTTCATACATATAATTTGCCTCACTTTGATAAATTAGATAGTTCGTATAAAAACATATTACCATATATCCACGCAAAAAGATTTAGGAATTGAAAAAAAGATTGAACTAGAGAGATTTTGTGTATATAATTAACATGTATATAGAAATTATAAGACAAAATGAAACAATTTACAAGTTGAATTTCTTGATATATACCCCATGAAAAAAATACTCTGTCACGTATTATGTAAGTAAGAGTAAGAGTACGAGTTCGTAAGAGTGTGATTAATTTAACTGGAATTAATTTCGAAGGAGGACGATTATATGAAAAAAGTAGCAGCATTTTTTTTATCATTTATTTTAATAATTGCAATGAGTTGGACGGGAATTAGTATAAATGCATATGCAGGATATTTGGGAAATGAGAGTGTTTTCGAAATCTCTGAATCGGGCGAAGACGAAGATGAAGATGAAGACGACGAGGATGAAGACGTAGACGTAGACGTAGACGAAGATGAAGATGAAGACGAAGATGAAGATGAAAATGAAGACGAAGACGAAGACGAAGATGAAAATGAAGACGAAGACGAAGACGAAGATAAAAATGAAGATGAAGACG
>JAJOKP010000052.1:0-22121 GCA_021129775.1 Clostridiales bacterium | reverse complement strand
GAAGATGAAAATGAAGACGAAGACGAAGACGAAGATAAAAATGAAGATGAAGACGAAGATGAAGATGAAGATGAAAACGGCTACATAGACGAAGAAATTGAAGTGATAATAGAAAAACTAGATACACTAATTCTTAATGTCGATGAGGAGTTTAGCAGTGAGGACTATTTTGCAACTATAATTCTTGTTATTAATGATTTTAAGAACGAAATAGAAGATATGGGTGATGCTGACGAAGGTTATGAAGATGACATTGCAGATGAAGAGAACGACGACACCGAAGAAGATGAGCATGAAGGTATTAATGAGACAGAAGACACTGACGAAGTAGATGAAGAAGACGAAATCAAAGTTGGTGACGATGCTGAAGAAGTGCGGCGCGATTATATTATAATGAGCACTCATGAAATCTTAATTAAAATAGACTATATATTGCAACAAAAAGCTTTCGATGTGGAAGATTTCATGGAATTTTTTGAAGATATAATTGAGCTTGAGAATATAATTACTAGTGAAATTGCTTCGAGTGACGTGATTCAAATAAACATTCTAAGTATAGCCAATAATTTTCTCTTGAAATCGGGTGAAATTGTGTTTGATGATGAAAACATAGGAAGAGAGGGCGGCAACGCATATGTTTTTGTTGAGTTATCATCCATTGAGGCACAAATTGATGAAATCAAAGAGAGAAAGATGGAGTTTGAAAGCAAACTCCAAGGTCTATCAGGAGAAACTAGTAGCGATTTAGTAACGGGTTTGACTATTGTGCTTGACGTGTCAAATCCTGACATTACAACTCGCAAAATTGAGATGTGCGCAGAAGTAATAGAGAAACTTAAAGTGGATGATATTGAGACCATTACCTTTGATTTGGGGTATAATAGTATTTCTTTAGACCAACAGAGCCTAGGTGCACTTTCCAATGCAATAGTAGTAACTACTACTATAATTGAAGAAGATTTTGAGGTTGCTACTGACATACAAACATTCGAAGAACTAGAGCAATTAGAAATTAAGATATTAGTCGATGGTGAATACGTCACTAATTTTGATGAACCTATTGAAATGAAGTTTGATGTTTCAAGTTTGGGCGTAGAGAATATGAACCCCGAAGAGTTAAAAGCGTTAACGGTATTTAGGCTTGACGAAGAAACATTAGAGTGGAAACCTGTAGGCGGGTGGTTTGACCCAATGACAAAGACTGTACGAGTATTTAGATTGGATTTAAGTAAGTATTCCGTTATGGTATCGAATAAATCATTTAGTAATATTGATAATTCACAGGTTGAAAATGAGATTAACGCCTTGTTAGGCAAGGGAATTACCGAGAACGAAGAAATAGATTTAAGCAAAGAAATATCAAGAGGAGAGTTTACTGCTTGGCTTTTGAGAGCCTATGGATTGACAAATAACAATGCAGTAGAGGCTTTTGGCGATGTTTCTGATGACAATGTTTTTTTCGCTGAAATAAATACAGCATTTCAAATAGGGCTTGTTAAGGGAAAAGGAGGCGGAGTATTTGATGCAAATGCTAAATTGACACAACTGGAAATGGAAATACTAGTAGAAAGAGTCTCTTCGCTTTATGGAAAGTTAAATGATTCGGTAGTTGCGGGAGATATTGAGATGGCAGAAAAACACGCTAGTGATAATGGGATTCTATCTTTCTTGAATACCGCTGTATTTGGCGTAGAGAGTGAGCAATCAACAGGAACGCTAGGTTTAATTACTAAGGCACAAGCTGCTTCAACAATTTTTGGATTAGGCACATCAAGATAACAAAAAAATAAGTGCGGAGTAGTTAATGAATAGAAAAAAGAATTATTTTAAAAGAAAAGCGGTGTTACTAAACAAGCACGATAAGGAAAGCGTAATAGTGCCATTACTTGAAGAGAGTACGGGATTGAAAATTGTTGTGGAAAAAAGCTACGATACTGATTTGTTTGGCACTTTTACAAAAGAAATAAGCAGAAAAGGAAGTCAGATGGAAGCGGCAAGATTAAAAGCACAAAAAGGGATGGAGTTAACTGGGTTAGACATTGGAATATCAAGTGAAGGAATTTTTGGATCGCATCCAGTAATTCCGTTTGTTCCATGGAATTATGAAATTGTGTTATTTGTAGATAAAAGGGAAGGCAATGAAATAATTGGCGAAAGTGGAACGACAGCAACTAATTATGATTATATTGTAACAGATGATTATAAAGAACTTGAAGAGTTTGCAGAAAAAATACTATTTCCAAGTCATTTTATTGTTTTAAGACCAGATGATGAAAAGCATAATTCGATCATCAAGGGTATTAGTTCTTTAAAAAGCTTGAGAGAAGCTTTCGATTGGGGAATGAAAAAATCTATGAATAATAAAGTATTTGTAGAGCCAGACACTCGTGCATTTGCAAACCCAACTAGAATGGAGAATATAAAAGAGGCTACTTATAATTTGATCAAAAAAATGGAATCCATTTGTCCAAATTGTAGCACTCCAGGTTTTGCAATTGTAGATAATAAAGCTGGACTACCATGTGAGTGCTGTGGAAACCCGACGAAAGAAATATTAACTAGAGTATATATATGCAAGAAATGCGCGCATATTGAGGAAAAAAGAGTTGAAGATAGCAGTGCCTCAGCAGGTAGATGTATGTTTTGTAATCCATAAAACGTGGCAATGGGTTTTTGGGACAGGGGACGGTTCTTTGTCCGAATCCAAAGGCGATGGGTGGGACAGATAACCGTCCCCTGTCCCATCAACAGCCACGTCCCCTTGTTGCGCCCTTGTCACTTCCTATAATTTCTGTCTTTTAGTATAATGGGTGTGAAGCAGTCTGTGAGCTTTTTCCCCGTACGGTTCACCTAAAAACTCATCATAGAGTTTCTTAATATATGGATTATCGTGTGATTTCCTTATTTTTTTACTTCGGTCTTCGCGATAAATTGCTTCCATTCTTTTGTGTAGAACTTCAACATCGCCATTGTGGTACGGTTGACCACCACCGCCTATACAGCCGCCAGGGCAAGCCATTATTTCAATTGCATCATAATGAGATTTACCATCCCTTATACTCTCCAACAAACGGCGTGCGTTCCCTAGTCCGTGCGCTACACCAACCTTAAAATCCATACCATTAATAGGAATAGTAGCTTCTTTGATGCCGCTCATTCCGCGAAGCGCTGTAAACTCGACATTTTTAAGTGTTTTTTTAGTTAGCCACTCATATGCTGTTCGAAGTGCAGCTTCGATTACTCCTCCAGTTGCACCGAATATAATGGAGGCACCCGTAGACTCGCCAAGCGGATTATCAAACTCTTCATCTTTAAGGATAGGAAGGTCGATGCCAGCTTCTTTCAACATCCCTCCAAATTCTCGCGTTGTAATTACAATATCAACTTCAGGAATATCATCGTTACTTAACTCAGGTCTGGCGGATTCATATTTTTTTGCTAAACACGGCATTACAGATACCAAAACAATATCTGCTGGAAGAATATTTAATTTTTTTGCTAGATATGTTTTTACAATTACTCCAAACATTTGATGTGGAGATTTACATGTAGATGGGATATCAAGTAAGTCAGGGAAATTATGTTCGATAAATTTTACCCATGCGGGGCAGCAGCTTGTTAGCATTGGCACGGTTCCTCCATGCTCTATACGGTGAACTAGTTCGCTTGCTTCTTCCATAATTGTTAAATCAGCAGCAAAATTTGTGTCAAAAACCTTGTCGAACCCGAGATTTCGAAGTGCTGTCACCATTTTACCTGTTACTAAAGTGCCGACTTCCATGTCAAACATCTCACCAAGTGCAGTACGGACTGCAGGAGCAGTTTGAATGATAACTAGTTTGTTAGGATCTCTTAAAGCATCCCAGACCTTAGACCTGTTGTTAACCTCTGTAAGCGCGCCTGTAGGGCATACAGCAACGCATTGCCCACAAAAAGTACAAGCAGTTTCACTCAAAGGAAGGTCAAAAGGTGTAGAAACAACTGTTTCAAAGCCACGTCCTACTGCAGAATATACGTTTACAGTTTGCACATTTGTACACATAGTCTCGCAACGACGGCATAGGATGCATTTATCCAAGTTTCTTACAATTGCGTGGCTAGAATTGTCGATTGGGTAGGTGGACATTTCGCCTTCACAACATATCGAATGAATCCCTAAATCAGATGCTAAAGATTGTAAATTACACTCCATGCTTTTAGAACAAATCAAACAATCCTTGGGGTGATCAGAGAGTAATAATTCTAATACTGTTCTCCTAGCCTTTACGGAACGCAGTGTGTTTGTACGAACGACCATTCCTTCCGTTACAGGAGTCGCACATGAAGGTGCAAGATTTCTTCTACCTTCTACCTCAACTACACAAACACGGCATGATGCAACCTGATTGACCATCTTTAAGTCATGCAAATCTAAGTGACATAGTGTCGGGATTTTAATGTTTAGCTTTTGGGCTGCATCTAGGATAGTTGAGCCTGATGCTACGGAGACTTCTATATCATTAATGATAAGATTAATCATTTTGTTGTTTCACCTCTTTCATTTTTTAATAATAGCTTCAAATCTACAAATATCGAAGCAAGCACCGCATTTGATACAGTCACTTTGAATAATTTCATGTATTTCTTTTGGAGCGCCTTTAATACAATTAGCAGGGCATGATCTTAAGCAGGCAGTACAACCTATGCAGTTTTCGGAAACAACCGTATAAGACAACAACGCTTCACAGACACTAGCAGGGCAATGCTTATCAATAACGTGTGCTTTGTACTCATCTAGAAAATATTTAATTGTGCTGAGAACTGGATTTGGAGCAGTTTGCCCAAGTCCGCAAAGAGAAGTATCTTTAATCGTATTTGAAAGTTCGACTAAATGGTTAATACAATCTTCAGTTGCTTTTCCTTCTGTTATTTTGGTTAGTATTTCGTGCAGTCTTTTTGTACCAACGCGGCAAGGTGTGCATTTACCGCATGACTCGTCGATGATAAACTCCATATAAAATTTTGCAATGTTAACCATACAATCATCTTCATCGAGTACAATCAAACCACCAGAACCCATCATAGACCCTATTGAAACTAGAGAATCATAGTCGACGGGTATGTCAATCTGCGAATAAGGAATACATCCTCCAGAAGGTCCGCCAGTTTGAACAGCTTTAAACTGTTTGTCGTGCCTAATACCACCGCCGATATCAAATACAATATCACTCATTGTTGTTCCCATAGGAACTTCAACTAGGCCAACATTATTTATCTTTCCTGCCAAAGCAAAAACCTTAGTTCCTGATGATTTTTCGGTTCCAATTTGCTTAAACCAAAGACCGCCTTTATTTATAATTGGAGGAATATTTGCAAATGTTTCTACGTTATTTACACAGGTAGGCTTTTCCCAAATCCCACTCTGTGCAGGGAAGGGTGGTTTTGTAAGGGGTTCTCCGCGATTACCTTCAATAGATTTTATTAAAGCAGTTTCCTCGCCACAGACAAATGCTCCAGCTCCGAGATCTACCTCAACATCAAAATCAAAGCCAGTACCCATAATGTCGTTTCCAAGAAGTCCATAATCCCGTGCTTGCTCTATTGCAATGCTCAAGCGTTGAATTGCAAGAGGGTATTCAGCTCTAATATAGATATATCCTTTGCTTGCTCCTACCGCAAAACCAGCAATAGCCATAGCTTCTAGCACAATGTGAGGATCCCCTTCTAGAATGGATCTATCCATAAAAGCACCTGGGTCGCCTTCATCTGCATTACAGACAATGTATTTTTGGTCAGCAGAAGATTTTTTAGTGAATTCCCATTTCAAACCGGTTGGGAAACCGCCGCCACCACGACCCCGCAATCCTGAAATTTTTATTTCTTCGATAACTGCATCAGGCGTCATTGAAGTTAAAACTTTGCCAAGTGCATGATATCCTTCGGTGGCAATGTATTCATCAATATCTTCAGGGTCGATAAATCCACAATTTTTGAGAGCTACTCTAAGTTGCTTTTTGTAAAAAGGCATATCAAGTTGCTCCTCTAATTTTTGGTTTAGAGAAGGTTCCACAAACAGCAATCTCTCTAATTTTCGACCTTTTATAATATGCTCTTCAATAATTTCTAGCGCATCGGTCGGCTGAACCTCAATATAGAAAATATTGTCAGGATAGACTTTTACTATTGGACCTTTCTCGCAAAAACCAAAACATCCAGTTTCAACAACTTGGATTTCATTTTCTAGCCCTTTTTCAACAAGAACTCTTTTTAATTCATTAACTAGCACATTGCTCTTTGTCGCATGACACCCAGTACCACCGCAGACCAATAAGTGCATTCTATAGTTAGGCAATTCATATCTCTCCTCTCGTTACTTTATAGTTTCAAAGGATCTGCTGACAATGATATCCTCAAGCAACGTCCCGTTCATTATATGCTTTGTTACAATCTCTCTACCTAGCGCCTCATCAACCTTACCATAGAGAATTGAAGGTTTACCTGGTATTATAACTTCAACAATCGGTTCAACATCGCAAAAGCCAAGGCAGCCAGTTTGTGACACTGAAACATTTTCTATGTGTTCATTTTGCAACTCATCAAGAATTACCATCATTGTTTGACGTGCTCCACTTGCTATTCCGCAAGTAGCCATTCCTACGCGCACAATTATTCTATCTTTAGACCCTGCGGTCTTTCGCAAACTTATACGATTTTCAAGGTTTTTTCTTATTTCTTGCAGCTCTGCAAACGTTTTTATTTTCGACATAAATACACCTCCTAAAAAATTAATTACTTTGCTCAGCTAATATTTTTTCAATATCTTTTTTTTCTACATGACCATAGATTTTGTCGTTAACCATAACTACAGGAGCTAATCCGCATGCGCCAACGCATCTTAACGCTTCTAGCGTATATAAACCATCCTTGCTAGTTTCTCCCACACTGATTTTAAGTTGTTTTTCAAATTCTTTAATCACATCCTCAGCCTTACGGACAAAACAGGCAGTCCCCATGCACACATTAATTACATATTGACCTCGTGGTTTCATTGTGAAAAATGAGTAAAAACTTACTACACCGTAGATTTTTGACGATGGCACGTCCAATTTTTCGCAAATGAATAGTTGTACCTCTTTAGGTAAATATCCAAATAAATTCTGTGCTTTGTGTAACACAGGAATTAATGCCCCTTTTTTCTCAGGTAATGAGCCAATGTAATTTTCGAGTGCGTCAAAATTTGCTTGCGACAATTCTTTGTTGTACACAGTGATACCTCCTCTTTTGTTTTGAAATACTTTAATTCGCCAATAAAAAGGCAGTAGAAAAACAAATATTCGAAATATTAAGTATAATAATATCATGTATTATTTGATTTTATAATTAGAAATTCTAATATTAGATTAGAATTTGATGGCTAGTACAAAATAAAGAAACACTTAGCCACGGTCAGTAGAATAAATTCAACAAAAATTTTTGAAGAAGAGAATAAACTGTAGTATAATGAAAGTGAAAAAATTTTCACACAAATAGGACTGATGAAAAGAATGAGTATATACTATATTGATAGAAAAAATGGACAAATTAAAAAAGAAGAAGTGGCGGCTTACAGAATGCTTAAATGGACCTATGAAACAAGAGTAGGCAAAACAATGTTAGAATTGCTTATTAAGAAGAAAATATTCTCTTCATTTTTGGGGCTGCTTATGGATACTAAACTAAGCAAAGGAAAGATCAATTCTTTTGTAAATAGTTTAGGAATAGAGATGTCTGAAGCAGTGAGAGAAAAAGCACGTGAATATAAGAGCTTTAATGATTTTTTTGCTAGGGAATTAAAGGCAGAAGCACGTCCAGTATGTCAAAATGACATATCAATGATTTCGCCTGTAGATGGTAGATTAGTAGCTTACGAGAACATTGATTTACATAGCGAAATTGAGATGAAAGGGGAACGCTACAAATTACTCGACATATTCCAAGATAGTGAAATGGCAAAAGAATTTGACTTAGGAACATGCGTTATTGCAAGACTTTCTCCAGTAGATTACCACAGATTTCATTTTCCAGACAATGGCTTAGCCTGTGAAAGTAAAAGAGTAAAAGGTTACTATTACTCTGTAAATCCGCTTACCATGTTTAGTCTTGTTGATGTGTATTGCAAAAATAAAAGAGAAATCACGAAGTTTGATTCTGACAATTTTGGCGAGATATGCTTAGTAGAAGTAGGGGCAACCGCTGTAGGATCGATTGTACAGACATATGAAGCTAACTCGTATGTGGAAAAAGGGAAAGAGAAAGGATATTTCAAATTTGGCGGCTCAACAGTAGTTGTGTTTATAAAAAAAGATAAGATTATAATAGATGGAGATATAATTAGAAATACAGAGTTAGGTTATGAGACAAAAGTAAATATTGGAGAGCGAATAGGGGTGAAATACAGAATTGAGAAGGTGAAAGATAATTGAGAATGGAGAAGAGAATTGAGAAGAGAAAAGGAAAAGAGAATTGAATAGAGAAAGAATAATATAGTTGTTTAAATAAGTGTTGACATTCCAGTTTTACATTTCTTTCAACAGATGTGGTCAATTTTTTGAATTTATTATTAGACATATTTAATACTAATGATATAATAAACTAATACCATGATGTAAATTAGGGGGATTATTGATGAACCGATTGATATATTATAATTATATTGAAGGAAAATTGAGTCTGCTAGCGACTTGAATTAAAGAGCGTGGCAAGCTGAATCTACTTGAATTGAATACTCATTCTGAGAATTTTTATTGTGAATTGTTAAATATTATCTTTGATTGTAGTTTAGCAAACATAAATTACAAAAAGAGAAACAACGAAGGTATAGATTTGATAGATAAAACTAATAAAATAGTTGTGCAGGTATCGGCTACATGTTCAAAACAGAAAATAGAGCAGTCTTTAAAAAAAGAAACACTGGCAAGTTATGAAGGATATAGATTCATATTTGTATTAATATCCGGAGATGCAAGCATACTTCAGAAAAAAACTTACTTGAATTCACATAATATTTTATTTGAGCCAAAAGCAGATATAATAGATTTAACTGCTATATTGGGTAGAATTCTTTGTAAATCAATAACAGAATTACGAGGATTGTACGAATTTATTAAAGGAGAATTAGGTGAAGAAATAGATGTAGCAAAAATGGATTCAATTTTAGCAAGAATTATTGACATATTGTCGAGAGAGCCGCTTACAAACTTTATTGGTAAACCTGAAGTAGATGCTTTTGAAGTAATGAGGAAGATTGAGTATAATAATCTAGTAAGCACAAAAATGATAATTAACGACTATAAAATTTACTATCACAAAATAGACCAAAACATGAAGAATTTGACAAGCAAGGCGCTAATAAGAGCATGTCAGTTTTTCAAACAATTAAAAAACAATATAGCATTGAAATTGATAAATGCAAAGACGAAGATGAAATATTTCTTAAGGTCATAAATAACATTATGAATATAGTAATAACTAGTAAAAACTACGTAGAAATTACATTTGAAGAATTAGAAATGTACACGGGGATACTTGTGGTAGATGCGTTTATTAGATGTAAAATTTTCGAAAACCCGGAGGGATATAATTATGTTATTACCTGATAATATTCTGCCAGAACTGAGTATTATTACATTGGAGTTGTACTTTTAGAAGAATTGCAAAGCAAATCTGTCTCGCCGATGATGGACTTATATCAACTGGTGAAAAGTAAAAATGAGACTTCTTTTTCGACATTTATATTGTGTCTAGATTGGCTGTTTCTAATTGGAGTTGCAAAGTTGAACGATGAAGGTGCGGTGGAGCTATGTTCATAAAGGAACTAAAAATTATAGGGGAAGGTAAAGCTATAAGAGAAATAAAGTTCCACAAAGGGATTAATTTAATTGTAGATGAAACACCAACTACTGATGAAAAAATCACAGGAAATAATGTTGGAAAAACCACAGTTTTAAAATTGATTGATTTTTGCTTAGGAGCTAAAGCTTCAGTAATTTACACAGATGAAGAAAATAAAAAAGATATTTATCTTCTTGTGAAAGATTACTTGATTGAGCATAAAATTCTAATTACATTAACTCTTACTGAAGATTTAGATAGTTCAGATGCAAAAGAAATCTTGATAGAAAGAAACTTTTTATTAAGAAAAGAAACGATTAGAAAAATAAACGGAACTCAATATAGTAATATAGAGTTCGAAGCGGAGCTCTTAAAGTTGATAATACCAGAGCATAAATTAGAGAAGCCTTCGTTGAGACAAATTATTTCACATAACATAAGGCATAAGAACGAAACTTTAAACAACACTCTAAAAACGATAAGCAACTATACTACTGACGTTGAGTACGAAACTCTATATCTATTTCTTTTAGGTTGCGATTTTGACGGAGGCTCAAAAAAACATACTATTCTGGCGGAAATTAAACAAGAAATTAAGTACAAGAAGAGGCTAAAAAAAATACAGACCAGAAATGCATATGAGATCGCACTTACAATAATTGACGATGAAATAACAGAACTCAATAAAAAGAAGGCTAATTTTAATCTGAATGAAAATTTTGAAGCTGATTTAGATAACTTGAATAATGTAAAGTGGAGAATCAATAAAAAAAGTGCAAAGATTAGTAACTTGAAAATACGTTTAGATTTGATTAATGAAGCAAGAGAAGAAATGAGAAATAATACTTCACAAATCGATTTGAGACAACTTAGAATGATCTATGAGCAGGCAGTACAAAACATTAAGGGAATACAGAAAACGTTTGAGGACTTAGTAGCTTATCATAATGGAATGATTTTGGAAAAAATCAAGTTTATTTCTGCTGAATTGCCATCATTAGATAAGAATATAAAAAACGAAGAAAACGCACTTAATAGATTACTTCAAGAGGAAAAAGAATTGATTAATAAGATATCTAAAAGTGAAACTTTTGAAGAGCTCGAGGCACTAATCATTAAATTAAACGAGAAACATAAGACAAAAGGAGAATATGAATCGATTGTTGCGCAAATTGAAGAAGTAGAAAATAACATTATAAAATATAATATTGAGTTAGAAACAATAGAAGATGAATTGCGCAGGAAACTTCGAGAGCAAATTGAAATTTAAACTTATAAAATTAAATAAATATTTCTCGGAAGTTTCAAATGAACTTTATGGTGAAAAATACGCATTAAAATATGATATCATAGTGAATAAAGAAAATAAAAAAATCTATAAGTTCAGCGCGTCTAATGCAAATTTGAGTTCTGGGAAGAAACAAGGAGAAATAGTTTGTTTTGACTTGGCTTATATTTTATTTGATGATAAGGAAAAAATATCATGTTTACACTTTTTGTTAAATGATAAAAAAGAAATAATGCACGGCAATCAACTAGTGAAGATATCTGAATTTATTAGAAATAAAAATATTCAATTAGTTTTTTCGATTTTAAAGGATAAACTACCTAAAGAAATTGATATAGAAAAAAATATAATTATAAGATTATCGCAGGAGAGTAAGTTATTTAAGATTGAAGCAAACTAGGAAATCAATATTATTGTTTCGTGCACAGGAAAGTATATTTGCTGAATATCATAGTTTTTGTTTAAATAAATACCTGCTGTGATATCATCAAAAAACGTGAGATATTTTATTTTGGCGTAGAAAACGTCGTGAAAACATATGTCACAAGTCCCTGATTCTGAATATAGCAAACTACATGACTCTTGGTATAGGTTTTAAAGGGTTGTTAATGGCAGCAAATATTGCACTTAGAACACAAAGTGCATTCACTTATATGATTATTGACAATGATGAAAAAGACCATGATATCCACGAAAATATTATAGAAATAGAAGAAAACACAGAAGTAGTTATAGTTACAGATGTAATTGTTTCGGGTGAAACTTTGACCGAATCTATAGGTAAGCTTGAAGTTGGAAATAACATTAGAAGTGGTGATATTAAATTTATTTTGGCTTTGTTTTACAGACCCTCAGGGAAAATGGGGGATGTAGAAATTGCGCTTGATGAAGAAATTGCGAACAAAGTACATGTGTTGAATAAAGATTTTGTTGTTGAAATTTGCTCAAAGAGCGAGTGTTTATTTAATGAATGTAGCTGAAAATGGTTGAATTTACAAGGGAATCAATAAAGAACCAGTAGTATTGCAATTATAAGAAATGCTTTGTGTTATTAGTAGACAAAAGATTGATGCTTTAACACTAGTGTAAGTTAGCGAAAGTTCTATATAAATATTGACTAATTAGCAAACTTTAAAATAGATAAATTGGACAATGAATAAAAAGCAAGAAAATGACAAATGACTGTTTTGGCAGTTTGCAAGTAATATTGATATTTAAACAAGAACAGGGGATAGAAAATTGAGAAACGACGAAAAAGTGACAGGGGGGAAAAAGCAATGACGATAAAACAAGTGGCGAAACAAGCTTTTTTTGGGATTGCTGCAACAATTGTAGTCGGAAGCATATATGGGGCGATATCCAGTCTAGGAATACTACATTCAATTAGTCTTTCTTTATATATTGTTGCAATGATACACATTGTATATTCAATTATCCCCAAAGAAATTACTGTGGATCTTAAAAAAGGGGAAAAGATATTTGCGCCAGAAGAAATAGATAAAACTATGGCGAAAAAAGAAAGAAAACTAAAAAACGCAGAATTGAATTTTTTGAGAGCTTTTATTGTTCTATTGAGCGCAGTTTTGTTTGATTTTTTGCGGTTTTATCTTTGATGTGAGCTAAGATGGATGTTGGTATATTTTGATGGCGATAGATGAAATATTTATTTTGAATGGAGGCATATTGTGAAAATTAAAAACTTGAAAGAAATCAATAGAGACTGCATGAACAAAACCATAGAAGCAATTGTTCTAATAGTGGAAACAAAAGTAAAAACTGCAAGAAACGATAAGGTTTATGCAGATATGATTATTCAAGATGCAACTAAACGATTAGAAGCTAAATACTGGGATTATGAAAAAAAAGAAAAAGACATAGCTAGCATTAAAGAAGATGAACCAGTTAAAGTGAAATGTGTAGTTGGCGAGTATCAAGGACGGATTCAGTTGACAATTAAGGACATTGAAAGAACTGAAGAAGTTATTGATTTGAATGAATTAATACCATCAAGTGATTGGGGAACAGAGAAACTGGAAAAAGGATTAAAGTATTTTTACGATAAAGTGGAGTTCTCGCATTTGAAAAAACTGTTGGATTTAATGATTTGGGACGAAAAGTATTATAGTAAATTTTCTTCGCACCCAGCTGCAAAAAAAGTGCACCATAATTTTAGACAAGGGTTACTTCAACATGTACTCGAAGTATTGAAGTTTGCGCACACTATTGCTACAACAAAGAAACTAACAAAGAAACAAGTTAGCAGACTAATTGTTATGTGCTATTTGCATGATTGGGCGAAAATATTTGAATATAAATCTCTACCAACAATTGGGTTTACAGACGAAGGAACAATGCTAGGGCATATTTTCATAGGAGCACATCACACATTAAATTACATAAATCAAATTGATGATTTTGACGAAGACGATAGACTAGTAATCCTTAATGGTATATTAGGGCATCATGGCAAGTATGAATTTGGGTCACCAGTTTTACCTAAAACCGTAGAAGCACAAATATTGCACCTGGCTGACTTGGCATCGGGTGATACTGAAAGTATTATATCCTTTACAGGAGAACAAGAAGAGAGTAAAGACTCATTCACCCCGAAACTTTGGAATATGGGAACAGATTATTTTAAGAGGTAGTCAAAAACAAACTCTTGTCAATCTTTTATCAAATAAAATGGGTAAATTTAAGTTTAATGAAAATCAATTAAACGTTTAGAAAAAAAGCAAGAAAACGATTGCTTTTTGTTTATAGATAGTGTATAATGAGTTCACAGGAGTAATGAAAACGTCGAAATAGTCGTTATTACACGTGATAATAGGTTGATATTGCAGGAAGAGAGCGTATATTTTTTGCAAACAAACTTAAACGTTTAGAAATGTGAAGGGCTGACATCTATGATTTAAAGATTAAAAAACATTTTGAAGGGATTAAGATGGTAGTATATATTTTTTACAAACCAATTTAAACGTTTAGGACAGTGAGGTTTTATAGTTTAAAATCAATAAAAATTTGTACATAAAAAGAAAGAGGTTAGAAAAGTGAATAAAAGAGTGACAATTAAAGACGTAGCAAGAGAAGCAGGAGTATCCATTGCAACTATATCCTATGTGGTAAATAAAAAAGAAGGAGTAAGGGAAGAGACAGCAGAAAAAGTTAGTGCGGCAATAAAAAAGCTAAATTATATACCGGATTTATCTGCAAGAAGCTTGGTAAGTAATCGTTCTAATTTAATAGGTGTTGTTATTCCACAAACGGAAGAGGACAAAGAGCTGATGCTTAAGAATCCTTTTTATAGTGAATTTTTAAGTGCTGTTGAATATAATCTGCGCAAAAACAATTTTCAACTTATTATATCAGGTACTAACATTGATAAGGGATATCTGGATATGGTCGTAGAAAGAAATATGGATGGCATAATTGTAGTAGGGATGTATCCAGATGAGTTTTTTGAAGATTTAAAAAAAGCGAATATCCCCACTGTATTAGTAGATAGTTATTGTAAAGATCATTATTTTCACAGCGTACAAATTAATGATAGATATGGAGCGTATATAGCAACAAAATATCTTATTGAGAATGGACATGAAAATATTGGAATTGTTACAGGGAAAATAAAAACAGGAGGGGTTGCCTCAGAAAGGTATTTAGGATACAAAGATGCTTTAAAAGAGTTTGACATACCAATTATAGAAAAAAATGTATTTGAAGGGAATGTTGATTTTGAGTTTGGTATTCAAGTAGCAAAACAAATATCGAAGAACAAGGAGTTAACAGTAGTATTCGCAATTGCAGATATATTGGCTTTGGGGTTAATTAAAGGGTTGAAAAGTGTGGGAATAAACATACCAGAGGATATTTCGGTTATAGGATTTGATGATATATATATATCTAAAATATTTGATTTAGGGCTAACAACTGTTAAACAAGATATTTACAAAAAAGGGCAAAAGGCAGCGGAAATAGTTATGAAAAGCATTTTCGAAAAAAGCAAGACCAAACAAGAAATAGTATTACCAGTTGAAATTGTAATAAGAGAAACAGTAAAAAAACGCATCAAATAAAAGAAAGGAGAAGCGTATGTATATTAAGAATAATGCGCAGAAAAAAATAACTGTTTTTTTGTTTTTACTACCATCTGTCGCAGGTTTGATAGTATTTAATGTAGTGCCGATAATTTCTGCTTTAGGATTAAGCTTTTTTAGGTACGATATATTAAAGCCTATAGAAGACATGACTTATATTGGGTTATCTCATTACAGAACACTTCTTTCCAGTGGGGAGCTAAGAGCGGTTTTAACAAACACGTTGTATTATATGGTAATGTATATACCGATCATCATCGTTGTATCTTTATTACTCGCTAGCATGCTTAGCCGAAAGTTTAAAGGGGTCACAGTTTATAAAGTTTTGTTCTATTTACCTGTATTGACATCGTGGGTAGCGGGTGCGTTGATTTGGAAATGGATTTTAAATGGGGAGTATGGATTGCTGAATCAATTTTTGGCTTTCTTTGGGATTCAAGGACCTAGTTGGTTAACAAATAGAGTTTGGGCTATGCCAGGAATCGTTCTCGCAAGTATTTGGAAAGACAGTGGACATTTCGCTTTAATTTTCTTGGCAGCATTAATAGGAGTTAATAAAAGCTATTATGAAGCAGCAGAAATTGACGGAGCTGGAACATGGAAAAAATTTTCTAGGATTACATTACCATTAATATCGCCAATAATATTTTTGGTGATAATTATTAATATTATTGCTGGATTTCAAATCTTTGAGTCTATTTTCATTATGACAGGCGGAGGTCCTGGGAATGCCACAATTGTTATTGTAGAACGAATATATAAAAATGCATTTAAGTTTTACAGGATGGGATATGCTGCAGCCTATTCTTGGGTGTTATTTATAATAATTTTTGTTGTAACATATATTCAATTCAAATTTAAGAAAAGGTGGGTAAACTATGACTCTTGATAAAAAGAAAAAGATCAAGAAAATACTATTCTATGTAATAATTTCAATAATTGCTCTTTTGGTTATAGTGCCCTTTCTATGGATGATATCTACATCTCTAAAAGGAAGAGAAGCCTTACGAACACTTCCAATAAGATGGATTCCCAAAGACATTACGTTAGATGCCTATAAAGAAGTAATAAATATTCCGAATTTTTCATTTACAAGAGCAGTTTTTAATAGTTTTTATTTATCAATTGTTACTACTTTTGTATCTGTTATGTCATCGGCAATGGCGGCCTTCATATTTGCTAAAATACCATTTAAAGGGAGAAATGTGTTGTTTTCAATTTTTTTAGCAACGATGATGATACCTGGAAGTGTAACCATGATACCTAATTACATTATATTGAAACATTTACATTTACTAAACACATTCACAGGATTAATCATACCATTTATATTTAATGCTTTTGGGGTATTTCTTCTGCGGCAGCATATGGCGTCAATTGATGATGCATATTTTGAAGCTGCAGCAATAGATGGAGCATCATTGGTGCAAATCTTTTTTAAAGTAATGTTGCCATTATCCAAGCCAGCATTAGCAGTACTTGCATTTTTTGTATTTGCAGGGACTTGGAATTCATATTTGTGGCCTCTGATTGTACTCACGGATAGAGCGAAATATACATTACAATTGGTACTAGGAACAATGAGCACGAGATTTGGCAATTATGAACATTTATTAATGGCAGGAAGTATTATTTCTATTATCCCTATCATATTAGCATACATAATTATTCAACATTTCTTAGAGGAAGGATTGAATTTAGGGGGAATTGAGGGCTAAGCTCTCGAGTTGTATTATGGTAATTATAATTTTAAAATTATTTTTTAAAATTATGAATTATAAAAATATTAAGGGAGGATATGTTATGTTTAAACGATTAGTGAGTGTTTTAATGGTAGTTTGTTTGTTGTTTGTGGTAGTGCTTACAGGATGCGACAAAACGGCTGACACGGAGGAATCTGGAGTTGTAACAATCACATATTTTAATTTTTCAGCAGGAGCAGATAATGCTGAAGTTTTAGAAGCTATGATAGCAGATTTCGAAGAAGATAATCCAGGCATAAAGGTGGAAAATGTATCAGTTGGATATGGGGAATATTTCACACAACTCGCAACGAAAATTGCGGCTGGGAATGCACCAGATGTTTTTGAGTTGAATATGGAAAATTTCTTAGCTTACGCTATTCGGGGAACAATTAGAGAAGTAGATGGCTTGTTTGAAAAAACCGGAATAGATAAGTCTGTATATTCAGAAGCTGTTTTAAAAGCAGGTAGTTTTAATGATAAGCAATATGCAATTCCTTTAATGTTTTCAACAGTAATGCTTGTGTACAATAAAGATTTATTTGACCAAGCGGGGATAGCTTATCCGACAGAAGACTGGACTTGGGAAGATGAAATGCAGGCTGCTAAAAAAATCAGGGCTCTTGGTGACGATACTTGGGGTGTTCTTCAAGGCATTCAATTTTGGGAATTTTATAAAACCATTCAAAAAAATGGTGGTAATTTACTCAGTGAAGATGGCAAACAGTTTACTATGAATAGTCCTGAAAACATTGAAACATTAACATACATGAGAGACAGAATTTGGAAATATAATATAGAGCCTACAGAAGAACAAAGAGCAGATAGAGGCTCTAATGATTTAATGGTCGAAGGCAAACTAGGTATGTTCTATGGTGGAGTTTGGAGTTTCGCGGATTTAGTTAAAAGAGGTGAAGGGGTTAACTGGGACATAGAAGTTGAACCGGGAAACACTGCTAAAGCTTCTCATTTCTTTGCAAATGTTGGTTGCATCAGTACCACAACAGATAAATATGAAGCTGCATTCAAGTTTTTAAATTATATAGCTTCAAATCCTAAAGCTGTTAGAAGAAGAATAGAGGCGCAATGGGAATTACCAACAATTAATGATCCAGAATTATTGAAAACATATTTAGAAATAAAACCTCCAGAAAACAAAGAAGCAGTATTTAAATCATTGGATTACGCCGTTAAACCACCAGCGTTAGAACAATTTGCAGAACTTGTAGAAATTGTTAATCCAAAATTAGAAATGGTTAGAGATAATCTAATGACTCCAAAAGAAGCATTGGATGCAGCGCAAAAAGAAGCAGAAGCAATGATTAGATTAGATTAGTTACAGTAAATAGTGGTAGTATGTTCGTAATGCTACTGCTATTTACTATCATAATAGTAAGAGGCTCGGGAAAACATGCTGGAGTATTTTTAGAGGCTATTTAAGGTTAAGGAGGTAGCAAAATGACATTTTCAATTAAACATATTCCAAATGGTATAACACCCTATAACGAAGATAGGTACGAAAGAAAACCGCAATATCCAACGGAAGAGGATGAAATTATAATTAAATGTGTAGCCGTTAATTGTGATGATAGTACCCAGATAAAACTCTATTTGAAGATAAATGGCATGGAAAAGGTTTTTTATCCAGAAAAAAAGATGGATCTTGAAAAAAGTGAAATGAACTGCGAGTTTGAAATTGGGAAAATAAAGTTTAGCGATAAGGTGTCTTATTATTTTGAAGGACAATGTCATAATGAAAGAACTAGGACAAAAGAATATAAGTTTGCTATACATAAATGGTTAAATGGTATGAAGGTAGATGCTGTGAATTATACAAACAACTGTATTATTGGATATTTGAAATATGAAAAAAAATTAGCCATCGTCATTTATTTTATAAACAGTATGTTAAATATGGTAGTATGCGATGCCAAGTATGTTTCACAACATGTAGGTGATGCAAGTACTTTTAAACAGATTAAAGACGATGTTTATCAATTTAAAGATAAAGATAGTCTTTGCTATTTAGAACTTTTAAAAGACTCTTTTGAGTTTTTTATTAAAAATAGTAACAATGATGTAATTTTGAAATCGAATGTGGATAATTTAAAGATTCGCGTGGATTGTGAGCATGATATTTCTTCAATAGAGTGGACTCATGAAATAGCAAGTAAAGAGTTTTTTGGACTCGGTGAAAGATACGATTCTTTAAATCAAAAAGGGAAAAATCTTGATATATGTGTTTTCGAAGAATTTACTAATCAAAAAGAAAAGACGTACATGCCAGTACCATTTTTTATGACAGAGCAAGAATATGGGGTATATATTGATACTACATATCACAGTTATTTTGATTTATGTAAAGAAAAAGAAAATAGAATATCTATTCGTTGCGATGTGAATTCCCAAAATTTATATGTAGGTTACAAAATAATATTTGGAACACCAAAGAAAATGCTACAACAATATTATCAGCTCACAGGTTATCCAAAGTTACCGCCAAAATGGGCATTTGGACCATGGATGTCTTCCAACCGTTGGAATACACAAGGAGAAACATTAAAGCAATTAGAGTATGCGAAACAATATGATATACCGGCTACAGTGCTAGTTCTTGAAGCATGGAGCGATGAGATAACCTTTTATAGTTTTAACGATGCTAAATATAAAAAAGTAAACGGAGAAAATCATTTATCTTATTTAGATTATAGCTTTATTGAAGCGGGGAAATGGGAAAATCCGAAAGAAATGATAGATATTTTACATGATAATAATGTGAAGCTGATATTGTGGCAGTGTCCTGTAATTAAATACGAAAAAGGGAATGAGAACGAACAACATAAAATAGACGAAGAGTATGTAATTAATAATAAATTGTGTGTGTTTAACGATGATGGGACACCGTACCGAATACCTGACAATTGGTTTGCTAACAGCTTAGTTCCAGATTTTACGAATCCTAAAACTGTAGAATGGTGGTTCAATAAAAGAAAGTATTTAATTAAGGAACTTAAAGTAGATGGATTTAAAACAGACGGTGGAGAATTCATTTACGATGATTCATGCGTGTTCTATAACGGTGAGACAGGAGCAGAAATGCGAAACCAATATCCTATATCTTATACTAAAGCGTATACGAATTTTATTGCCGAAGATAGGGTATTGTTTAGCCGCGCAGGTTATACCGGAGCTGGGAATTATCCGTTACATTGGGCAGGCGATAAATATTCAACGTTCGAAGAACATAAAAGTGTGATTATTGCAGGTTTGTCAGCAAATATTTCAGGAATACCATTTTGGGGATTTGATATTGGAGGTTTTGCCGGAGATTTACCTTCTACAGAGCTTTATATTCGCTCAACTCAAGTTGCGACATTTTCACCGATCATGCAATTCCATTCAGAGCCAGTAAAAAGTCCACAAGAAAATAATGATAGAACACCGTGGAATGTGGCTGAGATAAATGGAGATGAAATAGCTATTGAAGTATATAGAAAATATGCTAATATTAGAATGAATATATTACCGTATATATATAATGAAGCTATAAAAGTAGCTGAACAAGGGTTGGCTATGATGCGTCCATTATTCTATGATTTTAGCAAAGACACAGAAACATATAATATAGAGACGGAATATATGTTTGGCGAAAACTTACTTATCTGTGCAGTAACAGAAGAAGGCGCAAAAGAAATTTCTCTATATTTACCAGAAGGCGATTGGACAGATTTATTTATGGGAACAAAATACGCGGGAGGCGGCTATATTAACTATAAATGCCCTCTAGAAAAAATTCCTGTTTTTATAAGAAAAAATTGTATCACTCCTCTAAATTTGAATATGCAATTTGAATTAGGTGGAAATATAGGAAATGGTATATGCTCATATGAAAGGCTATGTTTCTTAATAAATGGTGATTATATAGAAGGTTATACTTTCATTGATGATTTAGGCAGCAAGATTAACATTCAATTTTTGAATGGCGAGGCAGAAGTAAAAAGTGAAAGTGGTATAGAGGAAATACATTTTATAATAGCAAAGGAGATAGAACCAGCGAATATGGTGTATGTAAAAAGATTCAATGAACATTATGAAATATGGAAAAAAGATTTAACGTAAAATCCATAAACTGTTATGAAGCTAATCAATGGTGCATTTTGCTTTTATTGTCACTATGAGCCCATTTGACTTCACTTCAGTGAAGTTTATCCTGAGCGAGCTTGCTTGCCTGCGCGGTGCCTGCATCAGGCGAGCCGAATGGGCTCAGGGTAAACTCCACAGCAGTGAAATTGAACTTTCCTATGTGAGCCTGCTTGTACGAGTCTTCCTGTGCATCGCACGCAGAAAGGCTCGCAAACAGGTGGGTCTCGCTTGTTACATGGGACTGGATTTTTGACGCATCCCTTGGTATACGTTAGTTTGAAGATTTTAAATCGTTTGAAGTCGCTTAAGTAAAGTTTTAATTTGAGGAACAAAACATAACAGTACAACTATTAACGTATCTACCCCAGTTGTAGAAATATTGTAGATAAAAGAATAAATCACTGGATTCATTCCTTCCGGTGCATACATACCAAAGAAAATGAAACCTGATAAAAAGTGCATAAAGAATCTGCCAAGGCCACCAATTAGTGCAGCTATGGCAATATTCTTTTTGTATAAACCAGCAAGTCCCATAGCTCCAAAGGCTAATGGATAGTCAAGAAAAAACTGCATTTCATGAATTACATACCCATCTTGAATAAACTGTAAGAATCCATATGCAATACCAGCAATGATACCTGCTTTGGGACCAAACATTACAGCAAATAAAAACATGGGAAGCATACTCGCGGGTGTTATACTTCCGGCTTGCGGAAGTCTAAACAGCCTTATATGAGACAAAACAAAAGACAAAGCTATACACATACTGGCAATAACAAGCATTTTTGTCGTGAACTTAATCTTATCTTGTTTCTTAAAGTAGTAAGCCCCATAGACAGAAACACCAACTAAGAACAATAATGCGACTTTCGATGCTGTAGTTAATTCAAACAAATTCTCAAACATGTAAACCCTCCTAAATTTAGTTTTTGTACTTATCGAAACCTAGGAAACAAAAAAACATGAAGAAAAAGCTCTTCACGTTTATGTCGTAAACATTCGCTT
>JAJOKP010000043.1 GCA_021129775.1 Clostridiales bacterium | reverse complement strand
TTATGAACGAAAATCCTTCGCAACATTGCACAGCTTATTTTATCACAAGCCCTAATATGTAGGTCCTTTTTTAGGTCTATATGTACTTGAAAGGCATAATATTTGTATATGGGGGTGTGTCTTTTAATGAAGAGCTATGAAGCAAAAGAATCTATTGCAGAACTTTTAGAATTTCCGAAAGATATAATGTTAGATACATCTAAAGTAGTTATGATTGGGAACCTTCAAATTTTCATTGAAAATCATAAGGGAATCATTGAATATACAGAAAAAAAAATGCGTATTAGTACTAGGTACGGAATATTAGCGATTGAAGGAGAAAAACTACATTTAAAGAGCATATCGTCAGATGAAATAGCAATCAACGGTAAAATTGAGAGATTGATATTTTCAACCTAAAAAAGGAAGTGTTACCAGTGCGACTTCGAAAATGTTTTAAAAATTTTGTAACTGTCAGGTTAGAAGGACTAGCTTTAGAGAAGATATTAAATTTATGTATTAGTAAGGGAATTGATATTTGGGATGTAAAACGTGAAAAATATACCCTGTTAGAATTTAAAATCAACTTAAAAAACTATAAAAAGCTAGTTGAATTCTATAAGAGATATGGATTTCGAGTCAGTATTATTGAAGAGAACAGCTACAAAAAATGGACAAATAAATTTTTAAAAAGAAAAATGCTAGTAGTTGGGCATTTTTTTCTTTTATTGTTTTATTTTACCTTTCCGGATTTATATTTAGGATTGATGTAGTAGGTAATGATATAATTTGCAGAGAAAATGTTTTGATGAAATTAGAAGAAGTGGGGTTTAAAACTGGAGTAAGGCATCATAATATTGACTTGAGGGCAATTGAGAATTTTTTAATGATACATATTCCAGAATTGGCGTGGGTGGGTATTGAAATTAGAGGCGTTTACGCTGAAATTAAAATATCGGAGAAAGTTCCTTCGCCTAATAGAGCAGACAAAAATATTCCAGCTAATGTTGTGGCAAGAAAGAATGGCGTTATTGAGAGCATAATTGCACGTGGTGGAGATGCAGTAGTTAAAAAAGGTGATATTGTTGCAGAGGGAGACTTGTTGATATCTGGCGTTTTATTTAGGGAGAATATTTATAAATTGATACTTACACATGCATTTGGTGAAGTATATGCAAGAACATATTATGAGTTAGAAGAAACACACCCATTGTTTAAAATAGTGCAGAAAAAAACTGGAAATAGACTTAGTGAAATAATTGTTTTTTTAGGTGAGACGGAATACAACATTGGTAAAGAAGAAGTTAAGTTTGATAAATACATTACAGAAAAGAAAAATTACGAAATAGTAAATTGCAGGAATAGAGAAATCTTTGTAGAAGCAATACATATAGAACACTTTGAAGTAATCGAAGTGACAAGAAGGCTAGAACATGAAAATGTAAGAGAAGCCCTTCATAAAGTACTTTTAGAAGTTCTAGAGAGTAAAGTTTCGAAAGAAAGTGAAATAGTAGATACAAAGATTGAATTTAAGGTGATTGGTGATTATATGCAAGCCCAGTTATGGGCCGAGGTTATCGAAGACATAGGAATCAAAAAACAAATCGAATTGAATGAGTAGTCGTTGATGATTTGGCTTAGTTATGGAAGGAGAATACTATGGCTGTATGGATGAAAATAGTTGATGATATTGTAGAAAGTATTAGAAATGGTGAATATGCAGTTGATGGGCAGTTGGCTAGTGAAAATAAACTAACTAAGATATACAGCTCTACTAGACATGATGTGCGAAAAGCATATGAAAGGTTAACAGAAATGGGTTATGTTTATTCAAAACAAGGTAAAGGGCATTATTATAAATCAAAGCATGATAGAATAGAGCTATTGTTAGAAGGTGACACTAGTTTTACCGAAAAAAATGGGAAAAAATAGGCACAAGCTTGAAACTATTAATATTGATTTTACTGAGCTAAAAAATGATTCTAGAATTAGAAAAAAGTTGCATATTAGCATGGAAGATCGAATATTCAAAATTTCAAGGCTCCGTATCATAAATGATGAAGAGGTCGCATTACATACTTCCTATGTATCTAACAAATTATTCAAGGAGATTGAAAAAGATGGACCAACAATAACTTCAATGTTTAGGTATTATAAAGAACATGGATATAGCAGTTTTTATTATAAACAATCAGATCTTCAAACGCTATTACCGTCTAGATATGAAAGAGAAGTGCTGAAATGTCCGAGTTTAGTGCCTATTCTTCTTCTTGAATCTCAGTGTATGGACAAAGCAACTAATGAAATATTAGAAATTACCAAAATTGTTTATCGTGGAGATCGTTTTGTTTACCGATTACAGCCAAAGTGGTAGGCAATCTTTTAACGCAACAGTGCTACTTAAAATCAAGTTTTAATGGATTTAAGTATTAATTAATTAAATATAAATTAGAAGAAATTGGTTTCAGGTTTTAATTAAAAGAAAGCGTCTCGTTCACGTGATTTCTAGTCATGTGAGTGAGGCGCATTATTTATTAACAAGTTATTTACACGTTCTTAATGCAAGCTTTAAATAGAATTAACTTCTTCTTAACATTACTAACTTGGCGCCAAGATAGTATTTATTTAAAGGAAAGAATTTTGCTTTTGTTAGTTATAAATAGAAAATCAAGATAGAAAGAGAGATAATAATGAGACGAAAACAAAGAACGGAAATTTTAATAGACTGTGATATAGAAAAACTAGAAGAAATGGCAAAAATCATAGAAAACAAGCACAATATTGAGATACTTGAAGAACCTAATAGTGGTCTAATTATGGTGAAAATGAGAGAAAGCGCCCAAAAACATTTATTCTATTTAGGTGAAGTATTTGTAACTGAATGCAAGGTTATGTTAGATGGGGTTATTGGACTCGGGATTATAAAAGGGGCACATAAAAAAAGAGCCAACTACTTGGCAATTATTGATGCAGCGTATAATGCAAAGGTAAGGGAAACAAAAGATTTGGATCTTATGATTAAAGAAGAAAAATTGAAAATAGATGAAAAAAAAGCATTGATTTGCAAACAAATTTTAAAGACAAAAGTTGATTTTGAAACTCTTGATGAGGAGGTTAAGGCTTAAATGATAGATTTGATTCATGATGTTGCTTATAGTTACCGCAAATTAGTGAAAGCGAATAGTTATCCAGGAGATATTTACTCTCTTACTAAATCCATTAAAAACAATAAATTAATACTACCTTTTTATGAAGCCACAATAATTATGGTTTATATGCTACTTGATGCAGAAGTAAGTTATTTTGTTGCTGGTGATGTTGAAGGAAAAGCGAGTGATTTAATAGCTAGACTGACCTACGCTAAATCAGTTTCAGTTAGCGAAGCAGATTTTATTTTTGTTCTGGCTTCAGCTTCTAATAGTGAGAAAGATGAAGCGTTGATGGAAGCAAAAATTGGAACTTTGATTAATCCTCATCTTTCAGCTACTGTAATCTGCGAGGTAGAAAGTGTTAGTCAAGGAGAGGCAAATTTGAGTTCAGGGCCTGGTATCAAAGGACATAAAATTATCTATATGGATTATTTCGATAGATGGATCGATATAAGAAGCAAAAAAAACGACGAATATCCCCTTGGTATTGAGATGTATTTTCTAGACAAATCTTCCGATTTAATGGCATTACCAAGAACAACTACAGTGAGAGGGAGTGAATAAACATGGCTTATGTTGCTGTAAAGGGAGGACAAAAAGCGATTCAAGAATCCATTAAGCGCATTAAATATGAACGATTTAAAAATGGTGGTATACTAAAGCTTAAAAATATTGAGTCTGGTATGCGTGGTCTTATTGATCAAGTGATGAGTGAAGCATCGTTATATGATGAAGAACTTGCTGCTATAGCAGTCAAACAGTCAGAGGGAAATCCAGAAGAAGTAGTTTTTCTACTTAGAGCCTTTAGATCAACTCTACCTAGAAAGCATTATTCAAGAATCATTGAGAGCGAAACTATGGAAATAGAGAGACGTATTTCAGCAAGTTTTAAAGATATCCCTGGGGGGCAAATTCTTGGGACCTCTTATGACTATACTCATAGACTAATTGATTTTAACATAGCGGTAGAAGAGAAAGACTCGCGAAAAATAAAAAAATGGGTTGAAAAGTATAATAAAGTGGCAGTTGATATTAACTATGACACTAAATCCATACGTTTTCCAAAAGTTATCGATTATTTAAGAGAAGAAGGCATCATGATTAACTATGAGATAAACAATGACGAACCAAAAGACGTAACAAAAGAATCTCTAAAGTTTCCAACAAAGCGTAGCGAACGCCTTCAAATTTTGACTAGAGGTCAAACAGGAGCTGTTGCAGCTCTTGGATACGCTTCACTTAGAGGATTTGGTTCTGTGCATCCTACAGTAGGCGAACTTCGTGTTGGTCTATTACCGATTTATATTGATTCGCCAATAGAAAGTTCAAAAGAGGATGATGACAGTTATTATATTGGATCTATCCGTGTGACAGAAGTTGAGTCCATTATACCAACAACGATAAAAAACAAAGATGGAACAAGAGAAGAGAGACTTGAAGTGGGTTATGGTATTTGCTATGGACAAAATGAATCTAAAGCAATAGCAATGAGTATTCTAGATCGCTGTTTAGAGATGAAAGAAGACTCACCAACTCACGATGAAGAATTTGTTTTATATCATATAGATTCAGTAGAAGCCAGCGGTTTTATTTCTCATTTAAAATTACCTCATTACGTAACATTCCAATCTAAATTAGATAGTGTGCGTAAGACTAGAAAGGAGAAGTAGAAATTGGAAAACCAATATAATTTTGCTTTCTTTGATGAAGGTTCAAAACGAGAAATACGTAGAGCTACATTAAAAGCCATTGCTATTCCAGGATATCAAGTACCTTTTGCTTCAAGAGAAATGCCAATAGCAAGAGGGTGGGGAACAGGTGGGCTTCAGCTAACTTTATCACTTGTAACAAAAAAGGATATTATCAAGGTTATAGATCAAGGGACAGATGAATCAGTTAATGCAGTCAGTATTAAAAGTTTAGTAAGAAAAACGACAGGCATAAAAGATACAGTTGATACATCAAAAGCTTCATTAATTCAATCTAGACATCGTATACCAGAGGAAGAACTAAAAAAAGGACAAATTTTAGTTTTGCAAGTTCCAATGCCCGAACCGCTTCGTTTTGTTGAGTCAAGTGAATATAAAACAAAAAGGCTGCACGCCGATGGGGAGTATAGTGGAGCGTGGTTAGTTCTCTTTGAAAAGATCGTTAAATTTGGGATGGTAACAGGTGGTGCTGCGCATCCAGTGTTCGTACACAATCGCTACGTCATGACACCAAGTCCGATTCCAAAATACGATAATTCAAAACTAAACGAAAGCGAAGCTCTTATTTTGCTTGGAGCTGGACGTGAGAAAAAAATATATGCAGTGCCCCCATATACAAAGGTTGTTTCTTTGGCATTTGAGGATTATCCTTTTGAACTAGAAGACCAAACTGGGCTGAAATGCAATTTATGTGGTGCAGCAAATGTTTTTTTGGACGAAATCAAAACAGAAGAAACTGATGAAGTTTATTATCAATGCAATGATTCAAGTGATTGCCTCAAACGCTTGAACAAAGGAGGCAAATCATAATGCAAGATTTTGAGAAGAAAGTACTAAGCGTTAAAAACATTACTAGACAATTTGGAGAAGGATGTGAGTATTGTAATGAGGATAAAAGCAATTTAAACCGTAACTATTGTTCACATTGTTATACAATCTATGCTTGTCGAGATGTGTCTTTTGATTTGTATGAGGGAGAAATACTAGGCATCGTTGGTGAAAGCGGATCGGGGAAATCTACTCTTGTGAGATCTCTCTACTTTGAACAGGAAGTTGCAAAAGGGGAAGTTTATTTATTTTCGCATAAGGAAGGGAAAGAGAACATTTTTAATACTACATCACAACAAAAAAGATACCTTAGGGATTATTCATTAGGAATGGTTTATCAAAATCCATATTTAGGCTTGCAAATGAAATTTTCAGCTATATCCAATATTGCGCAAAAATTAATTGCGGCAGGGTCACGAAATGTAGGACAAATATCTAGTTGTGCTAACGAATTATTGGATGTAGTTAAAATAGAAGAATTTAGACGTAAGGATGCACCTTCAACTTTTTCAGGCGGAATGCAGCAGCGTGTACAAATAGCGAAAGCACTTTCAAATAATCCCCCTGTATTATTTTTAGATGAAGTTACAACAGGGCTTGATCTTTCGGTACAGGCAAATGTCTTGGATTTAATTAGAAAAATTCAAAGAGATCTTAATATCAGTATGATTATCGTATCACATGATTTAGGAGTTATAAAAATGCTGGCAAATCGTACTTTGGTGATGCTTGAAGGATGCGTTATTGAATCTGGATTGACAGACCAAATATTAGAAGACCCACAACAGCCATATACGCAACAACTTGTGCACTCACTACTTTAAAAAGAGAGGAAAGAGAATCAATATGATTGCAATAACGAATGGAAAATTAGTTACGCCAGAGGGTATCATCAGCGGATATGATTTACTATTAAAAGGGCAAATTATTTTTGAAGTACTCAAGAAAGAAGAAAGAGAAAAATTGGAAGGAATACATGAGGTTATTGACGCGCAAGGAGGATATGTATCTCCAGGGTTTATTGACATTCATGCAGATTACATAGAGCATATTGCATCGCCAAGACCATCAAGCTTAATGGACTTTAAGCTAGCTCTTAAGGAAGCGGAAAGAGAACTTTTAACACATGGAGTTACTACTATGTACCATTCCTTAAGTCTATATAAACTAAATGGAAATAATAATAAACCTATAAGAAAAAAAGAAAATGTTAAAAAATTAATTGACTTGATATCTAAAACTCAGCTACAAGATTATTTGATTAGGCATAAATTCCATGCTCGGTTCGAAATTGATAATGTAGAGAGTATCTGCGAGTTAAAAACTTATATTAACGAAGGAAAAGTAGATATGCTATCTTTTATGGATCATACTCCAGGGCAGGGGCAGTACAGAAGTATAGAGGGTTTTAAGAAAATGACTCGCTTGTATGGAAACACAATGTCAGAAGGAGAAATAGATACACTTATTGAAATACGCGAAAAACAACCCAAATTAGTAGATAGTGATTATAAAGAAATAACAAAATTAGCTAAAGCAAAAAACGTAGCTATAGCCTCTCACGATGACGATTCAGTTGAAAAGTTAAAAATTATGAAAGAGTACGGAGTAACTATTTCAGAGTTTCCTATAACCGTGGAAGTTGCTAAGAAGGCACATGAGACGGGATTTCACACAGTAGCAGGGGCTCCTAATGTATTATTAGGTGGTTCTCACTCAGGAAATTTAAACGCACATGAAGCGATAGAAGCAGGAGTTATCGACATTCTATGTAGTGACTACTATCCAGCAGCAATTTTACACTCTATTTTTAAACTACATAGAAAGTATGGACATGACCTTAGTGAAATGTTTAAGCTAGCAACTATAAATCCTGCAATAGCTGTTAAGATAGATAACGAATTAGGTTCCCTTGAAAAAGGCAAAAGAGCAGATGTATTGATTATTGAAATCGGTGAAGATGATTTGCCAGCTATTACCTCATGTTTTGTAGATGGAGCTCATGTGTTTCAAGTAAGGTATAGGTGCTAGCTATGGGGAGTTTGGAAAAAAAGCTGAGTGAAAAAGGTTTTATTCATGAAACAGTGAAAATGACTTCATCTAAAATAGGAAGATGGTGCGAAATTGGCGCTTTTACAATGCTTCAAAATACAACATTAGGTGATTACTCTTATACAGGAAGCAATTGTATTTTTCAAAATACAAACATTGGTAAATTTTCTAATATCGCTGCATATGTTCGCGTGGGAGCAACGGATCATCCACTAGAAAGACCTACATTACACCATTTCACGTATCGCAGCAAAATGTATGGACTTGACAATAAGGATGATGAAGATTTTTTTGCAAAAAGAAAAGCAAGAATTGCAACAATTGGTCACGATACTTGGATTGGTCACGGAGTCTTGACTAAGCCCGAGATTGAAATTGGGAATGGAGCAGTTATTGGGCAAGGTTCGGTGGTAACTAAAAACATACCTCCTTATGCAATTGCAGTAGGCGTGCCAGCAAAAGTGATTAGATTTAGATTTGCAGAAAGTATGATCGAAGCACTTGAGAGAATTAAATGGTGGGATTGGCCACATGAGAAAATAAAAGAAAATCTCTATGATTTTCGTGGAGATATTAGCAGTTTTATTATAAAGCATGACAGGAAAGAGGGATTAAATGAAACCATTACTAAAGATTGAAAACATTTCAAAATCATTTACTCTCCACAACATAAACAGATATATCAAAGCTTGCAATGAGGTTTCATTAGTTCTTAACAAAGGTGAATTCGTTGGCATTACAGGAAAGAGTGGTTCAGGAAAATCAACAATTCTAAAGAGTATTTATCGCAGTTATCTGCCAGAAAAAGGAGATATCTACTATGATTCAGAGAAATTTGGCTACATAAATTTGTACAAAGCAACTGAGAGACAAATTATATATTTGCGTAAATATGAAATAGGATATGTCTCTCAATTTTTAAAGATAATGCCTAGAACAACAGCTAGAGAAGTCGTTGAAAATGCTGTGCTTGAAATGGGCTATGACGAAATTTATGCAAAAGTAGAGGCTGAAGCAATATTAGCTCATTTTCAATTAGATAAAGAACTATGGGATAGCTATCCTATTATATTTTCAGGAGGTGAAAAATTAAGGTTAAATGTTGCAGCGGCAATGATTAAGAAGCCAAGACTATTACTTCTAGACGAACCAACAGCATCATTAGACATTGCTTCAAAAGAAAAAGTGAGGTCATTAATTGAGAAATTGAAACGAGATGGGACAACGATGTTAGGCATTTTTCATGATATAGAATTTATGCATGGATTATGCGACAAACAATACAATATGGAAGAAAGGAGGCTGCGAGAAAAAAAATTAGTTCCTACTGAAATGAAAGAAGCTTCGCAATTGTCGGATTTACGTAAAACAATTTAAAACTAGGAGGATTCAAAATGAAAAAAATTATTACGCTAGTGGTTGTAGTGCTTTTGATTTCTGCAGTATTTACTGGTTGTCAGATTATGGGTGAGAAAGAGCCTGTCGTATATACTCTTGCCGCATTACCAAATGATGCAGGAGAGATGACAGAGTACTTATACTTTGTTATGAAAGAAATGAACATAGCGTTAGAGCCGTTTAATGTAACAGTAGAATATACCGTTGCAGATGATTATTCTGTGGTAGCAGAGTCTATTTTATCAGGGACTGCTCATATAGGAACACCATCTGGAGCAACATATGCGAAAGCGCGTATAGAAAATAATAATATTTATCCTATGTTTATTAGAGCACCTAAAGGCGTTGCTTCAGGCTACTATTCACTTATTGTAACGCATATTGATAACAAGAGTGATTTTGAAGGAATGAGCGAAGAAGAAGCATTAAAATCACTTAAAGGAAAATCTTTTGGGTTTGTAGCAGCGACTTCTACATCGGGAAGATTAGTGCCAACCACTACATTTTGGAATCTTTTTGGACCTGATGGAACAAACGAAATTAGCTCGCGTTCTCAAGTGTTTGAATTAACTACAGAGGATGGTGGTGTTTTCTCGGAGATTCAATTTGGAGGGTGCCATTCTGGAAGTGTGAACCTTGTTGTAAATAAAAAAGTTTACGCTGGCGCAACATGGGATTCAGTTGACAGAGATAAAGATCTTCCGCATCTTGAACCACATCGAGATAATTTATATGTAATTGCAACAGTACTAGTTCCAAACGGTCCGTTTTGGATAAACAAAGAATTTATGAAACAAGAACACATTGATGCAATAGTTGAACATTTTGTTAATTTGACACCAGAAAATGCTTCTGAAGGAATGTTTACAGAGAATCCAGTTGGTGAATCTCTGCATATTGAGGATAGATTTCTTGCTGTAGAGCCTGAGTTTTATGAATTTTTAGAGGTAATGTTTGAGGAAGAGAAGTAGTATGTAAAGATAGTAATTTGCCTACAGAGAGACGCAAAGGGGAATATAAATCGGATGAAATAGATTGGTGTATAGTGATTAATTTAGTGTTTCATACTGAAAAGTACAATCTTTCTGTGGGCGAATCTATAATATGTACAAAAATTTATCAGGAGGTGTAATAGTGGGAAAAAACACATTAGAAATCAAAAATTTAAGTAAGACATATAAAGGGCAAACAGAGGCACTTAAGGATGTATCATTCTCCGTTTCTAGAGGGGAGCTGGTTTCAGTAATTGGAGAAAGTGGAGCTGGAAAATCGACTCTTTTTCGTTGTATTAATCAAATGATAGAGCCAAATGCGGGCAGCAGCATAGTGGTTGAGCAAAACGAGACTATTGGGATTAGCAAAAAGAAACTTCGCAACGTACGGAAACAAATTGGAATGGTGTTTCAACACTATAATTTGGTATATAGACTAACTGCATTAGAAAATGTATTACACGGTCGGCTTGGTTACTATTCCACTTTACGTAGTGCATTGTCTTTGTATACTGAAGAAGACGTAAAAAGAGCAATGGAATTGTTAGATATGTTTGGACTCTCTGAGCGTAAGTTCTTTAAATGCTCTAATTTATCTGGAGGACAAAAACAGCGCGTTGGGATAGCAAGGGCATTAATTCAAAATCCGAAATTGATTTTATGTGATGAACCAATTGCATCTTTAGATCCCCAGGCTTCAAAAGTTATTATGGATTATTTAAAAGCCATTAGTAAATCTATGGGGATTCCTTGCCTTGTGAACCTGCACCAAGTTGAAGTAGCTTTGAACTATTCTGATAGAATTATTGGGATGAAAGATGGAGAAGTAGTTTTTAATGGTTCGCCTATTCAATTGACAAAAGATAAAATAGCATATATATATGGAGCGCAAATTGATGAAATTCTGGCATGCTAAAAAAGAGGGAAAAAAAATAAGTCTAAAAAAATTTTTCAATGATAATCTGGTAAAAACGATAGGAACTATATTTGGCATGTTTATTGTTGCTTGCCTTGCAGCAGAATTGATAGGATTCGACTTTTTTCTTATATTCAGGAATTTTGGCAAAGTAGTTGCACGTTTTTTCGAATTGTACTTGCCACCTAATTTTAGCTCGCTAAATATCTTATTAGAAGAGATATGGGTTACAATTATTTTAGCTATATCTGCAGGAACAATAGGCTGCTTTTTGGCATATTTTTCAGCCATTGGGATGTCAAACAAAACAGGGAAAAACAGATTTTTGAAAGGCTCATTACGCGTAGTAGCAGGTTTTGTGCGAAATGTACCGACTCCGATATGGGCAATAATACTCTTGATGGCATTCTGGTTTGGTGAGTTTTTAGCACTTCTTGTTATGACTCTTGGCACGTGTGCTTTCAACGCAAGACTATTTAGTGATATGATTGATGAAACTAATTCGCATAGTATAGAAGCATTAGAAGCAACAGGAGCAAATTATTGGCAAATAATTGTACATGCTGTTTATCCAGAGACGCTTCCGGTTGCACTCTCTTGGGCATTGTATGCAGTTGAATCAAATATTCGTTCAGCAACCATCATTGGTATGTTGGCAGGGGGAGGTATTGGTCGCCTAATTGGTGTGTACAGGCACTTTAGAAGATTTGATGAATTAATGGCTGCTGTTATAATGGTCGTAATTACAATACTGATTTTTGACCAAATATCAATACAGATAAGAAAGAGGATATTATCATGAATAGAGCTAGGGACTTAACTATCTATCGCCCGAAACTGAAAATAATGAGTTTGACGGATTACACTATCTATAGTATCATTATTATTTTTTTTCTTACAACTATATACACGGTTTTTTTTAGAATTGAATTTAGATGGGAATTTTTTCAAGCTGAGACTGCTATGAACATTGCTCGAAATTTTCTTCGATTCGATTTAGTGGAAAACGTAAAAAGAATTGAAATGATTCGAAGTCTTCTTAATACACTTGCTTTAGCTTTTTTAACAACCTTATCTGGTTATTTTATAGGACTGATCTTGGGTTTATTCGCTGCGAGAAATCTAACGAATGGGAAAATAGCATCTGCTATTCGTGGGGCTGCATCTTTTGTGCGAGCTGTACCTACAATTATATGGGTTCTCATTCTGGTTTCAGGATATGGTCTTACTGCAACGACAGCAGTGGTAGGAATGTTTTTTCACACATTATCTTTCTTCATTAAATCATTTGCTGAAGCATTTGAAGAAATCGATGGTGGAACTATAGAAGCATTAAAGGCAACTGGTTCAAATTGGTTGCAGATAGTCTTTGCTGCGGTTTTGCCTTCATCATTAACTAAAATGATTTCTTGGGTTGCTATACGGAGTGAAATTAATTTTGCGGTTGCGGTTGTTATTGGGCCAGCAGTAGGAGTACCCGGTACAATTGGAACGATGATAAATAACGCTGCTAGAGCAGGAAACCATGCAGAACAAGGTTTTGGTGTTATACTAATATTCGTTACTGCACTTATAATGGAAGTGTCAATAAATTATTTTAGACAAAAAAGCATTATTGATTAGATTCTTTTGCTTCTAGAGTTGTGTTACACTCTGGAAGCGGAGGAACTTTAACAAAGCAAGTTTATTTTTTTATATGAAGGGGGAAAAAGTTTGAAAGCAGATTTACACGTGCATACTAGCTATACAGACTGTAGTGACACCCCAGAAGAAGTCTTTCGAATGGCTAAAAATAATGGCGTTACATTAATATCTATCACCGACCACGACACAATGTATGGTGTAGAAGAACATCGTGTTTTAGCCGAGAAATATGGTGTGCAATATATACCAGGGATTGAAATAAGCGCTTATGACTACAAGCGGAATAAATCTTGTCATATTATTGGGCTGTATGTGCAAAGCGGATTCAGAGCATTAGATGATATGATTGCTTCGACAACCAAACAAAGGCATAGTAATGGGGTTAAGCAAGTTGAAAAGCTTATTGCTTTGGGTTACGATATTTCACTTGAAGATTTTAAAGAAACGAGAGGTATTCACGGTTTTTACAAACAGCATATTATGGAAGTGCTTATTAAAAAAGGATATGCAAGCAATATATATGGAGAATTCTACTGCAAAATGTTTAAAAACAGTGGACCTCTGGAGATGAGAATCGCTTACCCTTCTCATATTGACGCTACAAGAGCTCTGAGAGAATCAGGAGCAATACCTATATTAGCGCATCCTACAGTGTATGACAATCTTGATGCCTTAAAGGAACTGGTAAGTAGCGGGTTAATGGGTATTGAAGCTAGTTACCCTTCAGTTACTACAAAACAATCAGAGAGAATTAAAGAACTTGCAATGGAGCATAGTTTATTCTTATCAGCAGGTTCTGATTATCATGGTCGCTACGGTGAGCGAAACAAAAGTTTTGTTGGTTCGAATTATATTAATGAATTTGAATTATTAAGATAAAGATAAATCTATGTTCAGAAACTTTGTCCCCTTCAAAAATGATTGATGGGGTTTTTTCTGTAAAAATTCTGATATATCTTTTACATCTTTCTGGACAGAAAAGAGTAATTATGAAATAATAAACTAAAGGAATAAAGATATTTTTGTCGAAATAGTACATAGAAGATATTATGTAGTTATTGAACTAAAAGCAGAATTAGAGGAGGAGTAGTTTTTGGCTGATACTATTCAAAAAACAATAAAAGCATACGACACAGAAATTATTAGAGAATTGTTTGGTGATTACGATAGCAATATTAAAATCATTCAGCAATTGTTAAATGTAGATATTACTTTGCGACAAGAGGGCATTATTATTACAGGCGAGGAGATACAAGTAAAATTATGTGAAAAGCTAATATTAAGACTAATAATAGTAATCAATAGTGGGGATAATTTGACGACTCAACATATTAAATACACACTAAATTCGCTTAAAAATGGCAGTGAGGAAGACTCAGACAGTCTGAAAAACGATATTGTGTTTGTGACAGAAAAAGGAAAACCAATAAAGCCAATGACTTTAGGACAGAAAGAGTATGTAAAAACTATTGAGTCAAAAGACCTAACACTAACTGTCGGGCCTGCAGGAACAGGGAAGACATATCTAGCTGTAGCAATGGCAGTAAAAGCTTTAAAAAACAAACAAGTTAATCGAATAATACTAACAAGACCTGCTGTTGAAGCAGGAGAGAGCTTAGGCTTTTTGCCAGGAGATATGAAGGAAAAAGTTGACCCATATTTAAGACCTTTATTTGATGCCCTGTTTGATATATTAGGAGCAGAGAAATTTGAAAAATATAGTGAGAGAGATGTAATAGAGGTAGCGCCACTTGCATTTATGAGGGGCAGAACGCTAAATTATTCTTTTATTATTCTAGATGAAGCACAAAACACTACCAAAGAGCAGATGAAGATGTTTTTAACGAGGTTAGGAGCAGGTTCTAAAATCGTAGTTACAGGTGACATTACACAAGTAGATTTGCCAAAAGCTAAAACTTGCGGGTTGCTGCACGCCACAAAAGTATTAAAGGATATAAAAGAAGTGGGAATTCAATTTCTATCGGAAAAAGACGTAGTTAGACATACGTTAGTTCAAAAGATTATTGTAGCATATGAAAAAAACGAGAATAATAGATAAAAATCTATTGGAGGACTATTATGGGAAGAATTAAGAGCTTTTTTAAGTGGCTAATGAATGATTCAATTTTAAGAATATTCACGAGCAAAAGAGCAGTACATGTCTTATTAGCCTTATTCTTTTTTGCAAGCGTTTTTTCGTTTTTAGTACTAGTACTTATGCCACAAAAGCATAATCTTGAGGTCGGAAATGCAGCCCCCATTGATATACTTGCAACTAGAGACATTGTTGATACTAGAGAAACAGAGCAGTTGAAACAAAAAGCAGCAAGCGAATCAGAATCGGTATTTAAAGTCGACCCAATGGTACTTACAGCAGTTAATAAAGATATAGAGAATTTTTTCGAATTCATTAATAGTGTAATTAAAGATGAGGGATTAGATTTACCTGCAAAAAAAGAAGTGGTCATGCTGAACAAACTAAATATTCCATCTCATATCTTGGCTTTGACGGTACAATCACCGTTAGATGAATTGAAATACCTAGAAAACTTTATATACGAAACTGTAGCTTTATTTTTGAGAGATGGGTTGAAAACTCAAGACCTACAAGTGGAAAAAAATAATATTAGAGAGTATATATCAGAGTTTGAAGGTTTTAGTGATATGCATAAGGAACTTGCAATTTCAGTTGTAAACGCAACTATTAGACCGAATAACTTTTTAGATATTATTTCTAGTGAGCAGAAAAGAATTGAAGCAAAAAATGAAGTGGAAGATATACTAATTAGAGAAGGCGATACAGTTGTCAAAGAAGGTGAACTTATCTCAGCAAACGACTTAGTGATTCTAAGTGAATTGGGCTTGCTAGAAGGTGATAAAACGGCAGATTTTATGCTTTACTTTGGCATATTATTGATTGTGTTAGTAATGCAACTCTTATTAGTGTCGTACATGAGAATATTTAATAAGGGAGTATTAAAGAAAATAGGTCAACTACTTTTATTAATAATACTTTTCCTAATAACTTTGTTTATGGCAAGAGCTATTTCGGGGATTTCAATCTATTTAGTGCCTATTGCTGCTTCAGTTATGTTAATTGCGTTATTGGTTGATGCGCGATTAGCGTTAGTTATTAATTTGTGCATAACTATTTTGGTAGGTATTGTTACTGATATCAACGTTTCTATAATTTTTATGACGTTACTAGGTGGAACTGCAGGAGTGTTAAGTATTATTAATGCTGACCAAAGAGGTAAGATATTTATATCTGGTCTCATAGTAGGTGTAGTGCAAAGTATTACTATTATTGGTTTTGAATTAATTAACATGACCAGCGTGTATGACATACTAACGATTGCTCTATTCGCGTTTTTAAATGGAGTATTTTGCTCGGTGTTGACAGTTGGTTCACTACCGTTGTGGGAGAGCGTATTTGGTATTCTTACGCAAATAAAGCTACTAGAACTCTCGAGTCAGAACCATCCTTTGCTAAAAAAACTCATGATTGAAGCACCAGGCACATATCACCATAGTATTATTGTTGGAAACTTGAGTGAAGCAGCAGCTAACGCTGTTGGAGCTAATGCATTGTTAGCTAGAGTAGGCTCGTTTTATCATGACATCGGTAAAACAAGTAGACCATATTTTTTTAAAGAGAATCAATTGACAAAAGAAAATCCCCATGAGAAAATATCGCCATCATTAAGCACATTGATAATAACAGGACATGTTAAAGATGGAATGGAAATGGCAAAAAAGTATAAACTACCTGTTGAAATTCAAGATTTTATTATTCAACATCATGGAACCACTTTAGTTTATTATTTCTATCATAGAGCAAAAGAAATGGCTAATGGAGAAGAAATTGATGAACAAAGTTTTAGATACTGGGGTGTTAAGCCACAAACAAAAGAAACTGCAATAGTGATGTTTGCAGATTCTGTAGAGGCCGCAATAAGAAGTTTATCTTCTCCTACAGAGGAAAAAATAGAGAAGTTTATTACGAAGATAATTAAAGATAAATTAGACGATGGCCAGATGGAAGAATGTAATCTGACTTTGAAGGAATTAGAGATAATAAAAAAAATATTTGTTAAAACGATAATGGGCACTTTCCATGAGAGAATCGAGTACCCTGACAATAAAAAAATTGAATCGAAAGGAAGAAAATCACTTGAGCTTAGTAGTTGATAATAGGCAAGATGCATTAACTATTGATGACGAATTACTTGAGATACTAGAAAAAACTGTGACTGCATGTTTTAATATTGAAAAGTGCGATATTAAGTATGAAGTAAGTTTATCATTTGTTGATAATATAGAGATTAGTGAATTAAACTATAGGTATAGAGATAAGCAAGGTGCGACGGATGTATTGTCTTTCCCAATGAATAATGGTACAGGGAATGGTTCTCTGTACCAAGAAGAGAGATTGTTGGGTGATATAGTAATTTCTACAGAGAAAGCGATAGAACAAGCAAACGAATATGGGCATAGTGTACACAGAGAGATTGCTTTTTTAACAGTCCATAGTATGTTTCATTTAATGGGCTACAATCATGAAAATAAGGCTTGCAAAAAAGAAATGAGGGTTAAAGAGGAAGAGGTTTTGAATTTGATAGGGTTAAAAAGAGAATGAATGGAGTAAAATAAATGAGAATAAGAAAAATGATTGATAGCTTTAATTGCGCAGTGGAAGGAATATTGTATTCTATTAAAACGCAAAAGAATATGAAAATTCACTTCGTTATAGCTGCAATAATATTATTTGTGACTCTTTTCTTTGATTTGACTAAATACGAAGTAATAATATTGTTTCTGACGATATCTTTAGTTGTTATTACAGAGATGATTAACACTGCAATTGAGAAAACTATAGACTTAATAACTGACGACTACCATGAATTTGCAAAAATTGCAAAAAATGTTGCCGCAGGAGCTGTATTAATTTCATCGTTAAATGCAATAGTTGTAGCCTATTTCTTATTTTTCAGAAAAATAAATCCATATGCTTTGAGAGTGCTTGAATATGTTAAACAAGTCCCAACACATATTTCGTTTATAACATTAATTATTGTAGTGATTATTACGATAATACTAAAAGCGCAGTTTAAAGAGGGGACAGCTTTTCGTGGTGGAATGCCAAGTGGACATGCATCGGTATCTTTTTCCTTGGCAACTTCAATTGCTTTTGTTTCAGGAGATGCATTCATAACTACAATGGCGGTTTTAATGGCATTGCTTGTTTCACAAAGCAGGATAGAAACTAAGATACATAGCTTACTTGAAGTTATTGTTGGTGGGATTTTAGGTATACTAATTACAATAATTTTGTTTAGACTATTTTCTTGATTAACGAAGAAAAATGAATGCTTGTTACCGCACAAATAGTGCTAATGTCATTTAATTAGGGGTAACATTGGGGATGCAAGTGTGACAAAACAACCTCGTCCCTGTTGTCACCTTAGAGAGGGATGATCGTATGTGGAAAGATATAAGAACTACATTATTGACTGGCTTAGTGGTGTTGTTGCCTACAACCTTAACTTTAATCCTAATTATATGGATACTTAATAGGGTTGATGTTATTTTTAGAAAACCACTAGAACTGCTAATTGGATTCCAAATATATGGACTCGGTGTATTTATCACGTTGCTCTTAGTCTTTGGTGCGGGATTTGCTGCAAGACGCTTAAGCTGGAAAAATGCAAGTTCTATACCTGAGTTTGTATTTGGAAGGATTCCTTTAGTTCGAACAATATACTACTCAATAAAGCAATTAACTGAAACAATATATGGAAGCAAGAAAACTAGCTTTAGAGAAGCCGTTTTAGTCGAATATCCATCGAAAGGGATTTATATGATAGCTTTTGTAACTTCTGCGGGACTATTAGAAGTTGAGGAAATATTAGGAGAAGAAATAGTTAGTTTATTTATACCGACTACACCCAATCCTACTTCGGGACTATACATTATGCTACCTAAAAAGGATACAATATCTCTAAAGATATCAGTTGAAGATGCTATTAAACTGGTTGTTTCGGGTGGAATTGTAAAACCATTAGAAATCTTTACAAACGTTAAAAAAACAGAAAGGAAGAGCTAATAAGTGGGACACGTCAAAAAAGTTTTGCTAGTACTGCTTCTTTTTACACTTTTGCTTGGTATTATGGGATGTAAACAGGAAGAGTTTTTTTATGATAGTGGTGAAAAGACAAAAATAGAAGCTGAAAACAACATTGCCTTGATTGGCTCAGAAAATGTTGAAGGAGTACCAACTAATGGAGACGGCGAAGAGGGAGCCGAAAAAGAAATAGAGAGTCTAGCAGGAAAAGAAATCAACTCGTTAACTGGTTTGTGGATAGATGAAGAAATTGCAATTAGAAGACCAGTGGCGGTAGTAATAAATAACATTAAAAAAGCACTTCCGCAAAGCGGAATATCTCAAGCAGATATTATTTACGAGACTTTAGCGGAAGGAGAAATAACTAGATTGATTGCACTATTTAAAGAATTTGATGCGGAAAAAATTGGACCGTTACGTAGTGCGAGGCACTATTTTATTGACTTTGCATTAAATCATGATGCAGTATTTGTACATCATGGAGTGAGCCCATTAGCTGCATCTGCTATAAAGAATCTAAAACTAGCTAACTTAAACTCTTTGTCGCATTTAGAGCAAGCTTTATCTTGGAGAGATTCAACTAGAAAGAGACAAAGGGGAATGTTTGAGCATAGTTTATACACTAATGCCAGAAGAATACTAAAAGCGTGGGATGCTGTTGGATATCGCATAAAGTTAAAAGAAACTTATTCACCCATGTTTGTTTTTAGCAAAGAAGAATGGTTTCCAACTGGGACCAAAGCCGAAAAAGTGACAATTCGTTTTTCAAAAGAATATATTCCAGAATTCCACTTTGATTCAGTTACAAATTTATATTTAAGGTATCAATTTGGCAAGCCACACATTGATGAGTATAATGGTAAGCAACTAGCAGTCAAAAATATTTTCATTCTTTATACGGATATATGGGAGATTCGGGGCGATGAGGCGTTTAGAAGAGATATGAACTTAATTACTAGTGGGGCAGGAAAATATATAACGAATGGAAAAGCAATTCCAATAACATGGAGCAGAAAATCGCATCACTCTCCGTATATATTTAAAGACATTGATGGAAGGATTCTTGAAATTAACAGAGGAAAAACTTGGATTTGTGTATTCCCTAGAAATGGTGAAATTGAGCTTCAGTAGACTAAATATTTTGGAGGCGAAAAATGGATAAGAAAGAATTAATAAATATGGCTATAGAAGCTAGAAAAAACGCATATGTTCCGTATTCTAACTTTCCTGTTGGGGCAGCTGTATTAATGGATTCAGGAAAAATATATACAGGTTGTAATGTAGAGTCAGCTTCTTATGGTGCAACAAATTGTGCTGAGCGAACTGCAATATTTAAGGCAGTTTCAGAAGGAGAGAGAAAAATACTTGCAATAGCAATAGTAGGCGACTTAAATAGCATTACTTTCCCCTGCGGAATTTGTAGGCAAGTGTTTCTTGAATTTGCTAGGGAGATGAAAATTATAGTTGCAACATCAGAAACTAACTACAAAGAATATACGCTTGACGAAATCATTCCATTTTCTTTTGCTCCGAGTGATTTGAATGATAGTAGTAATGGAGGGAAGTAAAATGGAGTTCAAATCGGGATTTGTTTCAATTATAGGAAGACCTAATGTAGGAAAATCTACATTAATGAATAAATTAATTGGTGAAAAAATAGCGATTGTCTCTGACAAAACGCAGACTACAAGAAATAGAATACAATGCATTTACACTGATGAAAAGTCACAAATAATTTTCTTAGATACACCTGGAATACACAGACCTAAGCACAAACTAGGTGATTTTATGGTAAAGACTGCTATTCAAACTTTAAGAGAAGTTGACGTTATATTATTTGTAGTTGACGATAGTAGTAAAATAGGACCAGGCGATAGATTTATTATGCAACAACTTGAAGTTATCAAGACACCTATTATTTTAGTAATGAACAAAATCGATTTAATGGCACAAGAAAGATTTAATATATTGTATCAAGAGTATTTAGCTTCTGGTATTTTTACAGAAATCGTAGGCATATCGGCTAAGGAAGGTTTAAATTTAACGTCACTTGTAGATAAAATATTGATGCACTTCGAAGAAGGACCAAAGTATTTTCCAGAAGATATGATAACAGATCAACCAGAAAGAGTAATAGTAGGAGAAATTATAAGAGAAAAAGTACTTAACTATATAGAACAAGAAATTCCACATGGAGTTGCTGTTGAAGTAACATTAATGAAAGCAAGAAAAGACAAAGAGATCATTGATATACATGCAACAATTTTTTGCGAAAAAAAATCACATAAAGGCATTATAATTGGCAAAGAAGGAAGAAAGCTGAAAGGAATAGGTAAAAGTGCAAGAATTGACATTGAATCTTTACTTGGTTCAAAAATATACCTAGAACTGTGGGTGAAAATCAAAGAAAATTGGCGGAATAATGCTGTTACACTGAGAGAACTTGGATATAAATAACATGTGACAAAAATGCTCCGTCTCCATCTCCAACTGTCACTTGGCTACGAAGAGCATACGATGAATGCAGGAGAGAACATATGCAAATTAAAACAGAAGGCTTCGTTATAAAGAGTATAAAGTACTCAGAGTATGATAGTATAATCACAATATTTACGCGAAAACTTGGAAAAGTAAGTGCTATAGCAAAGGGAGCAAGAAGACCTAAGAGCGCTTTTAAAGCAGGAATTCAACCTTTTAGTTATAGTGAGTTTATAATATTCAAAGGTAGAAGTATGCATACAGTTAATCAGTGTGATGCAATAGAAATTTTTTATTCTTTGCGAGAAGATATCTTTAAACTATCGTATGCATCATATATATTAGAATTAGTAGGAGCGGTAATAACAGAAGACCAAACAAATAATAGTTTGTTTAATTTACTCGGAAAGACTCTGTATATGTTAAAAAGAAAAAATATTGAGATAAACACCATAGTTAGAACCTTTGAACTACAGTTTTTAGAATTTTCCGGGCTAAAACCAAATATTAATTCATGCGTAGAATGCGGAAATGAAGAAATGATTACCCATAAATTTAGCCATAGAGAAGGTGGCTTGCTTTGTGAACAATGTGTAGGTAAAGATAAATGCGCAGTGAATGTATCAAAGCACACAATGAGATTAGCAAACTATTTATTAAATGCAGATATGAAAAAAATCACAAAACTTAAAATTAGTCAATTTTTAAATGAGGATTTAAGTAAAATAACAAAAAGATATATTTTAGAACATACCAATGTGTACAAATTTAAGAGTTTAGAAATTCTTGAGGGACTGGTTGAATAGTTCCATAATCATTTAAGCTCTAGTCGAGAAAACAATTTAGTAGAGGTGAAGAAAACATGATTATAGAAAATGCTGCCAAAAAAATAAAGAGCATATATCGTTGGTTTGCTGATGAAGAAAGTGTTTTTGCTGAAATATGTGGTGTATTTGCGTTGATAACCTTTGCAAATAGTTATATGATGGTGTCGGGGATGGATACCCCTAAAGTAGGCAGATTTGCTTACACTCATTTATTAATAAGGTTAAAAATAATCTTTATATTCTTTCTGATATGGGATTATAAAGCTATATTGTCAGAAATAAAAAGGCATATGAAAAAATTAAAAGGGCTGCCCAATATTAAATTTAAAAATATATATAAAAATGTGTTGAAGAATAGGTTTAATTCAATATGCATTACATATACATCAACAATTGTAATCTTTTGCATTATAATGATATTTCGAGTTTGTGAGCCTAGAGGTGGTGCAGGCTTATATTTTAATTTGATACTATTATTTACATTCATTACTATTACTATACTCCTCCTATACATATTAGAAAGGATAAAGGCTTCGCTTCAAGGAAATCAAAAATTATAGGTAATATTCGGAGTCAGTTATCTATTCTACAATGTCAATATACCTATTAGTGTAAGCAAATGGGGATGGCAGACTGCGCAACAACTAAATTTTTGCGAATTATTATTCATGTCTTAGAATTTTTAATATGTTTATCTTGAGATATTGACGTTATTATGCATAAATATTAACGTTGCTTAGCTTTTTACGCAGTCTGATGGGGGGTAGGGATTAGTAGGGGAGCTGTCTTTAAAGCATAAAGTTGACAACAACCCCATCTCCTTGTTAACCTAAACAATTAAAAGCCCAAATTACATGGGACGATGGCTGTTTTTTGAAAATAGAAGGCTAATTCAATTACAAAGCAATTGAAAAAATTTGAAGGAGAAATAATGTAGTCTGTAGAAAGAATGTATATTATGAAAAAAGGTAATTGCATTATAGAAAAACGAAAGAAAATTGTGAAAATTAGCGAAATAATAGTGCTGATACCTAATATATAATGTGCAATATTCAGAAAAGAAAGTTGGGATAATATGAGCATAGTCGAAAATTTTTACGATGAGAATGCAAATTATGAGTGGGAGAGATTGAACAGGCACAAAGTAGAGTTTCATATTACAAAGAGGTACTTGAGTGAATATATAAATAATTCATCTAAAATTTTAGATGTTGGAGGTGGACCTGGAAGATATTCAATATTTCTAGCGAACCAAGGACATGAAGTGAGTTTACTAGATCTATCAAGTGAAAATATTAAACTAGGAAAAGAAAAAGCAAAAGAAGCAAGTGTAGAAATTAAAGAGTTTATCCATGGAAATGCGCTAAATCTTTCAGAAGATGTGGAGGGAGTATTTGATGTTGTTTTATGCATGGGTCCGCTGTATCATTTTACAGAAGAATCTGATAGAGTAAGAGTGATACAAGAATGCATGAAAAAACTAAAGCCAGGTGGTTTAATTTTTGTCGCTTTCATTTCTGCATATGCACCTATGCTTGACTATATAAAGAAATATCCAGAGCCAGTTTGATTTAGAAAAGAAAGTAATAACAGGAGTTGAAGGATTAGTTGCACAAAGCGAAGAAAAAATAAATCTATTACCAGAAGAAGCTTACAAAGAATGGCTTGATATAATTTACAAAACGTCTACCAATCCGATTACATGGGCTTCGTGTGAACATTTTATTTATGTAGGTGAAAAAACAAAGGAAAGCATGTAAAATGAGAATAGAAATAATTAAAGGGCAAGAAATGCACTTAGAAGAAATAGTCGAATTAATCAGAAATTCAGAAATTGTAAAGCTGTACTTTCCTAATACAGATGTGCAGAGGATATTAAAAAAAGCAATAGAGAAAAACAGAGTATATTTAGCTTTAAAGAAGAATCAAGTGGTAGGTTTTATTTGGTATTCACAGGATGGAACTTTCTCTAAATATCCTTATTTGCACCTTATTATTGTATGTCCTAAGCAAAGAGAAAAAGGATACGGTAGAGAGCTAATTAATTTCTTTGAAAGTAAACTATGTGAAAATTATAACAAAGTTTCTTGATGGTAGGAGATTTTAACATCGATGCAAAAAGGCTATATGAAAGAATGGGTTACGTGGTAGTGGGGGAACTGCCGAATTTTTATGTTGAAGGAATTAATGAGTATTTAATGATGAAAACAAAGTAGGCATAACGTTGATTGGGACACTACTAATAGGGCTGGCTTATGAAGAGGATTATAATTTATTTAATACTAGGAGTTGTGTAACTGTGGATGTAATAAGTAGATTCATGTCAAAGAATAATAAAATAAAATGCTTACCAACAAAGCTTAGAAAACGTATGGAAATAGTTAAATATGCTTGTTAAGAAATATTTTGCTACTCTACTATTCATAAATAGCACTTGCGAAATCTTATCATTATTGTTAAAATGTAAGTAATGAATGATAAAATCATTTTGAATTACAGAAAAGCTTTGGCAACGGACGACTATAGCATTTATTGATATGAACTTAAAAATAACGTGATCCCATAATTAATTAGCTAAACTCGACATATTTTATATATTTCAGAGATAAAGGAGTGAATGAAGTGCGTAAAAAAAATTTAGTGGTTATTTTTTTGGTGATTATTTTGTTTATTTTAGTGGGAATATATGATATCTTTGATTTAGAGATGAGTACAGCTGCACCATATAGAAAAATTAATCAGCCAATGGAGCAAAGCAATTTAGAAAATTCTGAAGCGGAAGGCATTGGTGAAGTGGTAGCTGACTTACCAAAGGTTGAAGAGGGAGTTAACCATAGTGAAGAAGATGAAGTTATACTAACTTCAGAAGAAGGTGTATCCACAAATGTTGACGTTGCAGATGCGGAGCAGGAAGGTGCTAAGATTGTTCATGATCTTTATAAGATGGCAGTTGAAGAAACCATAGAATTGTTTGCTTTTTTAAATTCTCCAATAGAAAACGCATCTGTTACCACTGCAAGCGGACGCCTTCCAAACGCTTCTAGGTCTTATAGAAATGGGATTCATGAGGGAATTGATTATTATGGCTTTGCTTTTGGGACGAATGTTGTCGCTGCCGCAGATGGTATTGTTATACGTGTTGATCATGATTTTAAAGAAATGACCTTAGAAGAGTATAACGAGGTCATCAAAATTTCACACGAGGCAGACATTACACCTGAAAAAAAGTTGGACAAGCTACGTGGTATGCAAGTATGGATAGAGCATCAGAATGGTATAATAACTCGTTATGCACATCTTGATAGTGTTGCTTCTGATCTTAAAGTGGGACAAACAATAAAAGAAGGATTTATTGTCGGTGGCATAGGAAACAGTGGTACAAAAAATTCTGTAGTGGGTAAAATACTTAGTAGTAGTGGAGCCCAACATTTGCATTTTGAAATATGGCTTGGTGATGTGTTTTTAGGAAAAGATTTGCCGTATGAGGATGTGTTACGAATTTATGTAGAAGTGTTAGACAATTAGTTTCGAGCGAATCCATTGTACATCGAAAGAAATCACAGGGACAAAAACTGATGATGTAGAGGAGTACACTTGCGTGAACAAATTGTTGTTAGTAAATAAAAAACATAGAGAACAAATCTCTATTTTTTTTTTTGCAATTAGTCACCAAACATAGTAGAATAGTTATGGGAATATCATGTTAAATTATTAAGTCAGGGAGAGAAACCTATGTTTGACAGAATGAGTGCTAAAAAACTAAACGAGATTCAAGATGTTATTGATTATAAATTTAAAGATAGTTTTCTTTTGCAAGAGGCACTAACTCATAGTTCTTATGCCAAAGAGTGCAAAAATAGAAAAATGTCATATAACGAAAGATTAGAATTTTTAGGAGATTCGATTTTTGGATTGGTAGTGAGTGACTACATATTTAATAAATATACTAACCTGCCTGAAGGTGAACTTACGAAGATTAGAGCAAATGTTGTTTGCGAAGCATCATTAGCTGAAAGAGCTTTTAAAATTGATTTAGGTAAATATTTAAGGCTAGGTAAAGGGGAGGAATCATCTGGTGGAAGAAAAAGAGTATCTATTTTAGCAGATGCAATGGAAGCAGTGATAGGTGCAATGTATATTGATGGTGGGGTTGATGCAGCTAGAAAATTCGTTCTTTCAATTTTTGTTGAAAATGTAGAACTAGCTGTTAAGGGAGAATTAAATAAAGATTATAAAACTCATTTGCAGGAGTTATGCCAGAGCAAATCCAAAGAAAAAATAACATATAAAGTTATCGGAGAATTAGGTCCTGACCATAATAAAACTTTTCAAGTAAAAATTTTTTTAGGTGAAAAGGTACTTGGAAGAGGGGCAGGCAAGAGTAAAAAAGAGGCTGAGCAACAAGCGGCCAAAAAAGCATTAGGAGAATTTGTTCGTTGATTAATTTATTCTTCATTGGTTCTTGAATATTGAGTAATTCGAGGTGATAAACATGTATCTGAAACAAATAGACATACAGGGATTTAAATCGTTTGCAGAAAGAATCGAAATGCAATTTGAAAAAGGGATTACTGCCGTAGTTGGACCAAATGGTAGCGGAAAAAGTAATATTTCTGATTCTATTCGATGGGTGCTAGGTGAACAAAGCCCTAAATTACTAAGAGGTAGTAAAATGGAAGATGTAATTTTTTCAGGGACTGCAACTAGAAAACCTGTAGGAATGGCTGAAGTTTCGATAACTTTAGATAACTCTTTAGGAGTACTACCGCTTGATTATGGTGAAATTACTATTACTAGACGTGTTTACAGGTCTGGAGAAAGCGAATATTACTTAAATAAGTCAACATGCAGGTTAAAGGACATTAGAGAGCTATTAATGGATACAGGCATTGGTAAAGAAGGCTATTCGATTATTGGACAAGGGAAAATTGATGAGATATTAAGCAGCAAGCCAGAAGATAGAATACAAATATTTGAGGAAGCAGCAGGAATAATTAAATACAAGATAAGAAAAGAAGTTGCGGAGAAAAAATTAAAGAAAACAAAAGATAATTTACTTAGAGTACAAGATATATTGCGTGAGCTCGAAAATCAGCTTGATCCTCTAAAAAGGCAAAGTAGTAAGGCGAGCAAATATATTGAACTTAAAGATGGATTAAGAAAGATTGAAGTCAATTATTTCGCGAGTGAAATTAGTGTTTTTAAAAAGAGATTAGTAAAGAAGCAAGAACAAATAGAGGAGCTAAGAGAAACTGGCAAGCAAGTTCTTGAAGACAAGGATCGTTTTTTTAATGAGCTAGAAAAAATGAAAGAGGAATTAAATGAAAATGAAGAACAATTCTTAAATAGCCAAAATAACTACTACAAAGCAAAAAACGAAACTGACAAAGCCAAAGGACAGATTGATTTACATAAGGAGAAAATCGCTAATTGCGATGATGAAAAGACGAGATTAGAAAAAGAAATTGAAATGAGAATACAAAACGAGCAAGAAGCTAACGTAAACTTAAATCAAAAGTTAAGCCAACTTGAATCAGTTTGTAATCAGCTAGACAATTTAGAAATAAACTTACAAAATGAAGAGAGCGATTTTAATAGAAGTATTAGTTATAACATAGATAAAGAGGGCGAAATTGAAAATGATAAATCTGACATAATTGATTACATGAACAAGATTGCTGATATGAAAAGTGAATTAAATGGGTATAAAACTTTGATAAAGACTATGGATGAAAGAATTGCTCAAATTGACGAAGAAAGTGAAAAGACACAAAACAAACTAGCGATGATTAGTGAAAATACAGATACATTCACAAGAGATTTAGAATGTGTTCAAAGAGATTTAGAAAAACTAGAATTAGACTTAGCTAATCTGTGTAGAGAAGATAATAATTTGGGAAAAGAGTTGCGAAGTAAAGAGATTAACCTAGTGAGAATTAGAGAAAATGCAAATAAAAAAATCGCTAATAAAAATATTTTAGAAACTATGGAGAGAGAGCATGATGGCTTTTATAAAGGAGTAAAAAATATTCTTGAAGCATGTAGAGGAAACAAGAATCTCGGAGAAGGTATTTATGGTGTTGTAGCTGACATACTGAAGGCTCCTAAAGGGTACGAAATTGCAATTGAAACTGCTTTAGGTGCAGCAATTCAAAACATAGTTTCTGAAAATGAAGAGGATGCAAAACGAATAATCTATTATATGAAAAAAAATAATTTGGGACGAATAACAGTATTGCCATTAAATACTATTTTGGACAGATATATTAGTAATGATGAAAAAAAAATAATCAACAAATTCAACAGTGTCAAAACCGCATACGATGTGGTAGAATTTAGTGCAAAGTATAATAGTGTCTTTTCAAACCTACTAGCAAGAGTACTAATTGTTTCTAATTTAGACGAAGGGACTAAGGTAGCTAAAGCGCTTAAATACAAATTTAAGATTGTCACTATGGATGGAGATGTTATCAATATAGGTGGTTCGTTAACTGGTGGGAGTAATTCAAAAGCGAAAATGGGTGTTTTAAGCAGAAAAAGAGAATTAGAAGATTTGCGAGTACATATTATTAGTCTTAGCTCTAACATCGGAACTACTCAGAAAGAACTGCACTTGCTAAAAGATAGAAGGCAACTAATGCACTATAAAATTGAAAAGTTAAAAACAAGAAAGCAAGAATATATAGTCAAAGAAGCTACATTGAAAAACAAGGTTGAACAGAGTGCTAAAGAAAAAAGTCAGGTACACGAATCATACGAGAGACTTGCTAGCGAAATTCTCCAACTAACTGGTGTAAAAACGGAAACGCAATACAAACTTGCTAAAATTGATCAAGAAATATTAGTATATGAGAGCAAAATATCCTCTATACAAGAGAATATTTCTAAAGTAAAAGAAGAGCTAAACAATAAAAAAGTAAATATTGATACTTTAAGAGATGGAATAACAAAATTAAAAGTTGAAAAGGCTTCACTAATTGAAAATAAGAAGTCAATACTGGTAGAAGTGGACAATCTACAAGAAACTATTAGAGGGAGAGAAGAATTACTAAATACTAAGAGAGAAGAAATCAAGTTGACAAAGAGCAAGAGATTTGAATTGGAAAAGGAAATGGAAATCATCAAATCAGATATTGATATATTAGTAAAAAAATCCGGAACCCTTGAAATGGAAATTGAAGAGCTAAAATCTCAAAAATCATCATTAATAGTTAGAGAAAATAATACAAGAGAGTTAGCTCAAAGTGCAGAAAAAACAATTTTCGATTTACAAAACAACGAACATAAGCTGAATTTAAGTGTAACTAAACTTGATATTCAAAAACAAACAGTCACTGAGAAATTGTGGGAAGAATATGAATTGACATACGAACAAGCGATGGACTCTATTGAAGGTAATATTAACGCAAGTAAAACTACGAGAGAAATTAAAATTATTAAGAACGAGTTAAGAGAGCTAGGAAATGTGAATGTAGAGGCGATTGAAGAATATAAGAGTGTTAAAGAGCGACATGGGTTTCTTTATACTCAACAGAGAGATTTGTGCATGGCGCAAGAATCATTGAAAGATATTATTAAAGAAATGGAAAAAATAATGAAGAGGCAGTTTAAAGAACAGTTTGAAATAATCAAGAAGAATTTCAACGAGGTTTTTTTAAAACTATTTGGAGGAGGAAAAGCGGATTTAGTTATAACAGAAGGAGATAACAATTTATCTTCTGGTGTAGAAATAGTTGCACAGCCACCTGGCAAAAAATTGCAAAACTTGCTTCTTTTATCAGGGGGAGAACGTGCGCTAACAGCAATTGCTCTGCTGTTTGCAATATTGCTTGTTAAGCCAAGTCCATTCTGCGTATTAGATGAAATAGAGGCTTCGCTAGACGATGTTAACGTAACCCGCTTCGCTAGTTTTTTGAAAGAACTATCAAAAGATACACAATTTATTGTTGTAACACATAGAAAAGGGACAATGGAAATTGCAGATGTATTATATGGGGTGACTATGCAGGAACAGGGTATATCTAAACTGGTGTCTGTTAGATTAACAGATGTAGATAACGAAATTGCAAGCTAGGAGGAAGAAAATGTTTGACAAAAATGAAGAAAAAACTTCGCTTTTCAAGAGATTAAAAGAAGGATTATCTAAAACTAAGCAAGGTATTACTGAAAAAGTAGATAATTTGGTGAAATCATTTCACAAAATAGATGAAAATTTGTTTGAGGAATTGGAAGAGATTCTAATTACAGCAGACATAGGTGTGCAGACAACTTTAGAAATAATTGATGATTTGAAAGATAGGGTTAAAACTGACAAACTGCAAAATCCTGAAGATATTAAAGTAATTCTTAAAGAAAAGTTAGTTGAAATATTAAACGAGTGTTCAGACAATAACAAGTTAAATATTGAGCCGAGTCCTGCAATCATACTTGTTGTGGGAGTTAATGGAGTAGGAAAGACTACAACCATTGGCAAAATTGCATATAAACTTAAGGGTCAAGATAAAAAAGTATTACTTGCTGCTGGTGACACTTTTAGAGCAGCGGCATCAGAACAGCTTAAAATCTGGGCTGACAGAGTTGGAGTTGACGTAATAAAGCATCAAGAAGGTGCTGATTCATCGGCTGTCATATATGATGCAATATGTGCGGCCAAAGCAAGAGAAATTGATGTGTTAATATGTGATACTGCAGGGAGGCTTCATAACAAAATAAATCTTATGAATGAACTATCTAAAACTTTTAGAATTACTGATAGAGAGTATAAAGATGCAACTAAAGAAGTACTTTTAGTCTTAGATGCAACAACTGGCCAAAATGCGGTGCAACAAGCAAGGGTTTTTAAAGAAGCAGCCAATATTTCCGGACTAGTTCTCACCAAGCTGGATGGAACTGCAAAAGGTGGAGTAGTCATTAGTATAAGCAGAGAAATAAAAATACCAGTTAAATTAATTGGAGTAGGTGAGAAAATGGTTGATTTACAGGAGTTTGATGCGAACAGATTCATAGATGTTTTGTTTGGTTAGAGAGGTTAGACAAGGCGTCCCCATGGCGTAGCCAGACATAGGAACCGTCCCCGTGGCGTAGTCAGAAACCAGACAAGTCCCTGTCTCCTTATCTGACGAAGTGAAGTCGAATGGGTCTCGCAAAGAACGCTTTATTTTGAGAAAAAGTTTATTTAATTGAACTAAATTTTTAAAAAATATAAGAAAATGGAGTGATGAAATGAAGTTAACAGGTAAAATTTTAATTGCACAAGGTGGAGGTCCAACTGCAGTAATTAATCAGTCAATGGTTGGGGCAGTTTTGGAGTCGCGTAAATTCAACCAAATCACGAAGGTGTATGGGGCAATAAAAGGTGTTGAAGGTATTATTAATGAGAACTTTATGGACTTAACAATGGAAACGACGAATAATCTAGAAAAAGTTGCAGTGACTCCCTCTTCAGCGTTGTTATCAACTAGAGTTAAGCCAGACGAAGCATATTGCAAGGAAATGTTTGAAGTTATGAAAGCGCATGATATTCGTTATTTTTTCTATATAGGAGGCAATGATTCCTCTGATACAGTTAGAATTGTCAACGATAGTGCTAAAAAAGCCAATTATGAGTTTAGAGCAATACATATTCCTAAGACTGTTGATAATGACTTAGTCCTAAATGACCATACTCCAGGCTATGGCTCGGCTGCTAGGTTTGTTGCACAAGGATTTACAGGTGTGAATCTTGATAATAGAGCTATGGGTGGTGTTTATATAGGGGTTGTTATGGGAAGACATGCTGGATTTTTAACAGCTGCATCTGTATTAGCTCAGAAATATCCAGACGATGGTCCACATTTAATTTACCTACCAGAAAGAATTTTTTGCATAGAAAAGTTTTTGAAAGATGTAAAACAGATTTATGACAGATATGGCAGATGTGTTATTGCTATTTCTGAAGGAGTTCATAATGATAAAGGAAATCCAATTATGGCAGAGCTCAGCAAAGTTAAAGAATTTGACCAACATGGCAATGTTCAACTATCAGGAACTGGAATACTAGGAGATTTATTGTCAAGTACAATTAAAGAGCGTTTAAATATAAAGAGAGTAAGATCAGATACGTTTGGTTATTTGCAAAGATCATTTATAGACGTAGTATCGGATGTAGACCAACAAGAAGCAAGAGAAGTTGGCGAAAAAGCGGCTCAATATGCGCTTTGGAACAACGTTGACGGTTCTATTGTTATTAAAAGAACAGGATTTTATTCAGTTGGTTACGAATTAGTTAATTTAAGTGAAGTAGCTGGAAAAACAAAGCTTATGTCTGATGATTTTATTAACAAAGAAGGGAATGGCGTTACAAATGCATTTAAGTTCTATCTAAGACCGTTGGTTGGTTCTGGATTCCCTGTTGCACATAGATTAAGAGCGCCAATGGCAGATAAGATTGTGAATGTTTAGTTCAATCTAATGTGGCAAGGGGACGTTTTGTTTGCCACGCCTGCTATTAAGAAGAGTGTGGCAAACAAAACGTCCCCTTGCCACATGATAAGAAATATTTAGAATTTTTCAAGAAAAATAAAGGATATTGTAGAAACGTGTAGAAAATAGAATGTATAAATTTTCTTACTATGTTAATAAAAAATGCAGCAAAACAAAAAAGGAGAAGTTTAACGATGAAACTGGCACGTTTATTGCATCAATCAACCATAAAAGCAAAGGTTTTAATAACTATAATAAGATAAATGGCACATAAATCTAGCTGCATATGCAGTTAAGTTTTGTGTGTCGTTTTTCTTTCTTTTAATACCATTTTATCAGACAAGTCCTTGTCCCCTTGTCTGACCTGATCACGAAACAAAAAGTGTCGCGAATATCGATGACACGAATCGGGTCAAAAAGTCCCTTGCCACATTACATAAAACACACATTCTACGTGACAATTAACCATGCATTTAGTTCGGATGACTGCTTAGTGGAGATTAAAGTTTGCAAAGGAACATAGTTCGATCCACGGCTCGTTGGTGCAGTAGTAGATTTATGGTTAGAATGTAAGAAGTGTAAGTAGAAGTTTTGAAAAAACACGCTCGGATAATTTCGAGACCAAACAGTTAAAGGAGGATTTAGGTATGAGTTTAAAAACTAAGTTAATTACTATTGTTCTTGCAATTAGTATTATCCCAGTTATATTAGTAGGTGCTTTGTCACATTACTCTGCTTCGCAATCTATTAGAGAAGAGGTTTTTACAACACTTGAGATGTATTCTAATTTAAAAGAAAGCGAACAGAGTAAATTCTTTGCGGAAATAAAAGTCGATGTGGAAGTTTTTGCAAAAAGTCAAGAAATTTATAAAAGTTTACAAATCTTAAAATTAAATAACTGGGACACTCGTAGTTCTGCTTGGCGTGAGAAAGTGAAGTACATTGAAGAATCAGCGAGGCTAAAAAAAGAATTCTTTGAATATGGTGCAATATTTATTACTACAAAAGAAGGAGATGTTCTATTTACTACCCATGATGCTCTTAAGGGTGTGGATCTTAGTACGCGCGAGTATATCCAAACATCTCTAGGGGGAGAAACGAATTTCTCAGATTTGTTCTATTTGGAATTTGTCGGAGACAATATTATGGTTGTATCAACACCAATAAGAGAATATGGCTCATCTGGTCTGATTATAGGAACTCTAAATATGGTAGTTCCACAAAAAGTCTTTGATGGTTTTGTGCATTCGGGTCTTGATAAACTTGGAGAATCTGCCAATGCTTACTTAATTAATGCTGATGGTCTTCTACTTACGAACACATTATTAGGAGATTACACAGAAGGTGCAGCATTAAATGTGACTATTAACACTAAAGCTGTTGATGTTTTGAGAGAACATATCGAAAACGAAAATTTTGATTTTCATGAAGTCATGTATGATTATGTAGACTATAGAGGTGTTCGTATATTTGGTTCTCTTGAAGTTAGCATGTTAGGAGATACTCCAGTAGGATTAATAGTTGAAATTGATGAAAGCGAAGCTTTAGCTGGACTCAGAGCACTAATAAATAGGATTTTGTTATCGACATTAGTGATTGTTATTTTAGTCGGAATAATAGGATACTTCGTAGCGATTAGTATAACTAAGCCAATTAAAAAAATAAGCGACATTTCACTAAAGATAGCAGATAAAGATTTGAAACAAAAAATAGAAGATTCACTATTAAAGCGGAAAGATGAAATTGGAAATTTAGCAAGGTCTTTTGAAAAAATGACTATAAATCTTAAGGAGTTTATTGAAACTGCGGACAATAATACTAAAAACGCAGTGGATTCATCTAAAGAATTATCTGTAATTACCGAAGAAATGGCAAAAGCGTCCGATTACACAGCGAATTCTGCACAAGAAGTTGCAGCAAATACTGGCAAGCAATTAGGTGCAGTTGGGGAAACAGCAGCAGCAGTCGAAGAAATATCAGCTACAATGCAAAATATCGCTGCAAGTTCAAACGACATGGCTGCGATGGGCGAAGAAATGATAAGTACGATTGAGATAGGAAAAGAAACAGTTAATGTAGCAACGGAGAAAATGAATAAAATAGATATGGAATCAAAGCAAGTCGGTGTAGCCATGAAAAAAGTTGATGAAAGTTCTAAAGATATGGGTAATATATTAAATGTAATAAATGAGATTTCTGATCGCACTAATTTACTTTCACTTAATGCGGCAATTGAAGCTGCAAGAGCTGGGGAAGCAGGTAGAGGATTTGCGGTTGTAGCTGAAGAAATACGGAAATTAGCAGAGCAATCAATAGAATCAACAGATCGGATTTCAAAATTAATAAGTGACAACCAAAAAGTAATTGATGATGCAAATTCTTCACTGGACGTGACAATTGAAGCGGTTGAAGAGGGATCAAAAACAATTAACGAAGTTGATAATAAGTTTGAAGAAATAAGAGAATTAGCAAACCAAACAGCTATGCAAATACAAGACATTTCAGCTTCAACACAAGAAGTATCAAGTGCTAGTCATCAAATGGCTCAGACATTCAGTGATATTAGCGAGTCAAGTAAACAAACCACTGAAGAAGTACAGTCTATTTCAGCAGCAGTTGAAGAACAGTCTGCTTCTATGGAAGAGATAGCATCTATAAGTGAGAGTTTATCTGCCTCGGCAGAAGATGTGTTGAAATTGATTAAAGAATTTAATATTTAGTTTGATTGAAACCCTGAGCTCGTTCGACCAAGGAAATGGGGAAGGATTGATTACAGGCAATTTCGTTTGATTTAAACCCTGAGCTCGTTCGACTCGCAAGCAGGTGGGTCTCACTTATTTAAGATCTAAGTTAATTATTTAAGATTGGAGTATTATATGAAGCTTAAATACAAAATACCACTAATAACAATTATCTCAATAATTACTTACCTATTTACTTGGGTAATGATATTAGATTTTAACAAAAATGTGACATTGCCACACATGCGCTCAAATGCTATTGACAAAATTAACGCAAAAATTGAACCGTTGAATACCTTAATTACTTTGGGGATAGAAAGAATACGCATTAGAACAGAATTAGATGTTGCTAAAGAGATGGACTGGGTAAAATTAGAACCATTCTTAGATTTGACTGTATCAGGAGGGCATTTTCATAAAATAGGCTTAGTTTATCTAGACAGAACAATTACTGACACTTCTGGTTTAGTGAATGCTCAGCTTCCAGATAGAGAGAGTTATAAAGATATCTTCAGTAAAGGACCTATAATAAGTCCGCCAGTTTACTCTGTTTTCGATGACAGCTACATCGTAGTTATTACTATGCCAATTAAAGATAATAATCAAACTGTAGGAGCATTAATTGGAGCTATGCCTGCTAAAGATATTAAAGAAATTATTTTCAACTTATCCATTAATAATGCAGGACACGGTTTTTTAAGTGATGCTGATGGTAACATATTCATGCATCCACATTTAGATAAACTTGGATATTCAAATATATTTGAACTGGTTAACGGAGAAACGCAACTCTGTGACGAAAGTGGTTGTTATTTTAAATATATTGATAAAAAAGGAGCGGATAGATATATATTCTATACACCATTATCTAGTACTGGTTGGCTAGCGGGTATTGACGTTCCTGCTGATGCAGTTTATCATGTTTCAAACAGTATTATTAACAGATTTTCATTAATCTTAATTATCGGCTTTATTTTTCTTATTGCTTTGGTTTACTTTAGTACTCATAAATTATTTAAACCAATGGATAACTTAATTATCGAAATGAAAAAAGCTGAAGAAGGAGATTTAAGTGCACAAACTGATATAGTAAGAAAAGATGAAATATCTGAAATAGCTATTCAATTTAATAAAACTATGGCAGATATATATGCAAGAGATGAAGAATTAAGAGCTTTAAATGAAGAATTAGAGGCTAATTATTTAGAACTTTGCAATTCTAATAATGAAGTAAATAAAATGAATGAAAAACTTATGTTAGCATATGATGAAATCACCAAAAATTTATGGAATGCTAAACTTATTAATAAGTTAAGTGAGAAACTTTACGCAGTTTCTGATTTTAGTGCTATACTAAATGAGGTTTTATCCTATACTCATGAAACAATTAACGCTACGAAATCTGCCATATATGTATTTGATTCCGATATAAATAAATTTACAATTAGAGAGTCAGTAAATTATAGCGAAAAAGAAGTGAAAGAATTAAAAATAAGTAGTAACGAAGGAACTTTCGCTTGGCTAAGTAAGAATAAAAGTGAATTATATAGTAAGAATGCATACGACGATGATAGATTTATCCCGAAAACTTTGAGCAAGAAAGGAAGAATGTGTTATGAGCTTCCTATTTTAAGTGAAGACAACGAGTTAATAGGGCTAATGAGTTATATCTCTGACGATTTAAACATGAAACAAACTCAGTATTTTAAACAACTCTCTAAAATGATTTCCGGTGCAATTGCAAATAATGAGTTATTAGCTAAAATTGAAGCAACGTATATGGACGTTTTAATTGCTCTAATAAAAGGACTAGAGTTAAAAGATAAATATACCAAGGGGCATAGCGAACGCGTGATGGAGTATAGTATTGCGCTAGGTGAAGAAATTGGTCTTTCTACGCAGGATATTAAAATTCTCCAACATGGGAGCATATTACATGATATTGGTAAAATAGGGATTCCAGATGAAATACTTTTGAAAAATGGTACCTTAACACAAAAAGAATATGAAATAATCAAAACTCACCCAGCAAACGGAGAATCCTTCATTAGCAGTTTAGAGTTTTTAGAAGAGACTCTACCGATTATAAGGCATCATCATGAAAGAATAGATGGCAAAGGTTATCCAGATAATTTAATAGGAGATGATATTCCACTACTAGCAAGAATAGCCGCAATTGCAGATGCTTATGATGCGATGACTTCCGAGAGACCGTACCGCCATGCATTAACGAAAGAAGAAGCCATAGAGGAATTAATTAATAATAGTGGAACGCAGTTCGATTCGTATTTAGTGCAAAAGTTTATTGAATGCATTAACTCTTAGGCACAAAAAATACAGAGGGTCAAACCAACTGTCTGGGTGATTAAAATTATACACTAGACTGTTGGCTTGATCCTTATCTTTTTTGGGGTTGGTTAGTTTGAAATACAATAGTTTCATGGTATAATAAGATAGAATATACGGACAATAAAAAAACATATCAGCCATTGACCCCTTCGTGCTTCTAATCACTTCTTTTTAAATTTCGAGTGCTTTTTTGTGTTAAGAAAGGGATTAACAAATTGATATAGAAGAGTAAACGTACAAGGGTGAGCGAACGAACGAAGCGAACGGTGCGAACGAACTAATAAAGTGCAATAACTTTTTGGCAACGATTGTAATTATGTCAAAAAAAAAAGGAGAAAGTAGGAGTGAAAAAATATTCAGAGCAAGAAATTGAAAAGGCTTCACAAAATTCGAGAGCTACTTTAGAAATTGATGGACTATTTATTGATGATGAGGATGAAGAAATGGCTAAGAAAGTTTTGCGTGGTGAAATAACGCATGATGGACATATGACGTATGCACTTAATAAGGCGAAAAAAAAGAGAAAGCACCTGCTAAATTTTAGATAGGGTTTTCTTTTTTTAGAAAAAAGGAGCGAATCTTGTGTCAGATAAAGATGTGGAGAAAAAATGAAAAATACAATTAGTAAAAACAATAAATACATAGCAACAATTGAAATCCTATCACCAATTGGTGTATTTTTCGTGGGAGGAACAGACGAGGGAATTTTTTTTCTTGAATTTATCGATGAAGACAATAGAGAGAGTCAAGGTGAAAAATTTAAAAAAATATTTAACAAAAAATTAGTACCTAGCTCTTGTAAACATTTCGAGACTTTAATTAAGCAATTAAACGAGTATTTTGATGGCAAAAGGAAAGAATTTGATATTCCTTTAGTAATTCAAGGAACCGACTTTCAAAAGAAAACGTGGAGTGCTTTGAGTGATATTCCATACGGCGAAACTCGTTCTTATCAAGAACAAGCTGTTGCAGTGGGAAATCCTAAGGCAGTTAGAGCAGTTGCTAATGCAAACAGAAATAATAGAATTAATATCATTATTCCTTGCCACCGCGTCATAGGTAAAGATGGGAGTATGACAGGATATGGTGGTGGGATTTGGAGAAAAGAATTCTTGCTGAAATTAGAAAAAGAAAAAAGAAAATAGATGATGGAGAATGGATGATGGAGAATGAAAAGTTATTAGTAACAAGCTGGCAACATACTGAGATAAATTTTTTTGAAAAAACATTTGACAGGATAATATTTATGATATAGAATACATCTGTAAAGTGAATTTGCTTTACAGATATATTTTTTCTATGTTGATAGGATGTGTAAACATGCTTGAAAAAAAAGTGGAAGTTTCAATAATGCTTGATTTTTATGGAAAACTATTAACTGATAAACAGTTGGAAATAATGGAATTATATTATAATCAAGACCTATCATTGACAGAGATTGCTGAAAATCTTGGTGTTACACGTCAAGCAGTACATGATACTATTAAGAAATCAGAGAAATCTTTATCGGAATACGAAAATAAACTCCATTTAGTTGCAGGATTAGGCGAGAAAATTAAATTGTTTGGGAAAATTGAAAATTTGTGTTTAGAATTTGAGGGAATATTGAAAGACAAAGATGTAAAACAAGAAGAAAAAGATAAGTGTTTTATAAAACTAAGTAAATTAATTGGTCAAGTGATTACTCTAACGAATTGAATGTTGCATTGAAATTGAGGTGAAATTATTGATTTTTAGCGGACTTTCCGAAAAATTACAAAAATCTTTGCAGAAATTAAAAAGCAGAGGAAAAGTATCAGAAAAAGATATTACCATTGTAATGAGGGAAGTAAAACTTGCCTTGTTAGAAGCTGATGTAAATTTTATGGTTGTAAAAGAATTCATCAAGAATGTTAAAGAACGCGCATTAGGAAAAGATGTGCTAGAGAGTTTAACTCCTGGGCAACAGGTAATTAAGATAGTAAATGATGAACTGACGTCTCTTATGGGAAATACTCAAAGTAAAATTATTTATGCTTCCAAACCTCCGACAGTTATTATGTTAGTTGGATTACAAGGGGCGGGAAAAACAACTACTGCAGCGAAACTTGCAGGGGTTTTAAAAAAAGATGGGAAAAAAACACTTTTAGTTGCATGTGACGTATATAGACCTGCTGCTATTAAACAGTTACATGTTGTAGGCGAACAAGTGGGAGTTTCTGTATTCTCAAATGAAAGTAGTAAAAACCCTGTTGACATTGCAAAAGAGGGCATTGAGTATGGAGTTGAGCATAGTAACGATTTAATAATAATTGATACAGCTGGTAGATTACATATAGATGATGAGCTAATGGACGAGTTAGTAAACATTAAGGGGATAGTAAAACCACATGAAATATTATTAGTTATTGATTCTATGACTGGTCAAGATGCTGTTAATGTAGCAGAAAACTTCCATGGGAGGCTAGGTATTGATGGCATAATTTTAACCAAATTAGACGGTGATACTCGTGGTGGGGCAGCACTTTCAGTTAGAGCTGTAACTAAAAAAGCAATTAAATTTGTAGGGATGGGCGAAAAATTAAGTGAATTAGAACCATTTCATCCAGATAGACTAGCTTCAAGAATATTAGGAATGGGTGACATGCTTTCTTTAATTGAAAAGGCTCAAGCAAATTTTGACGAGAAAAAAGCAAAAGAGCTAGAAGAAAAAATGCGAAATCAGCAGTTTGATTTTGAGGATTTTTTAGATCAATTAGAGCAAATGAAAAATATGGGTTCTATGGAGCAAATACTACAAATGATACCTGGAGCAGGAAAGCAGTTAAAAAACATGAAAGTAAATGAAAAAGATTTAGTATACACAGAAGCAATTATTAAATCTATGACAAAAGAAGAAAGAAAAAAACCAGAAATTCTGAATGCAAGTCGTAGAAAAAGAATTGCAAAAGGAAGTGGGACCACTGTTCAAAGAGTAAATCAAATAATAAAACAATTTGAACAGACAAAAAAAATGATGAAACAGTTTACTGGCATGGATAAATCTATGAAAAAAGGCGGGAAGTTCAAATTTCCTTTCCCTTAAGACTAATATTAAAGTAGAATTTTAGTGAATTCACTTATATATTCCAAATATTTGAAGGAGGTGAAACAAATGGCTGTTAAAATAAGATTAAAAAGAATGGGTTCTAAAAAAAGACCTTTCTACAGAGTAGTAGTTGCTGATTCAAGATCACCAAGAGATGGTAGATTCATTGAAGAAATAGGATACTATAATCCAATTTCCGATCCAAAGGAAATTAAGATAAAAAGTGAGAGAGCTTTGAAATGGCTTAAAGATGGAGCGCAACCAACAGATACAGTGAAATACTTATTGAAAAAAACTGGTATTATTGAGTAGTAAGCACTGGAGGTTTTCAAATGAAGGAACTTGTAAGAGTAATTGTGGAAGCTTTAGTAGATTATCCTGACAAAATTGAGATTACTGAAACAGAAGGTAATCGGTCAATTACGATTGAAATCAGAGTAGCTCAAGAAGATATGGGAAAAGTAATAGGAAAACAAGGAAGAATTGCTAAAGCAATGAGAACAGTTGTGAAATCTGCTGCAATGAGAGAAAATAAAAAAGTTGTTATTGAAATTGTAGACTAAGATATAGTCAGACAAGAGTCAGACAAGGGGACAGGGACTTGTCTGGTTTTCAGAGCAATTTGACCAGACAAGTCCCTGTCCCCTTGTCTGACTTAATAAGCAGGTGTTATATGTCAAACAAAACGTCCCCTTGCCACATGAGTTATATTAAAATAAGCAGGTGTTATATGTCAAATAAATTAAGAATAGGGCAAATCGTTGGTACGCACGGACTAAAAGGTGCGGTTAAAGTCTATCCTCTTACTGATTATATTGAGAGGTTTGAAGAACTTGATTATGTATTCGTTGAAGGCACTAATGAAAAAGTAACAATAACCAACATAAAATATAAACCTAACATTGTTATTCTACAACTAGAGAACTATGACGATATTAACCAAGTTGTAAAGTTTAAAGATAGCTATTTAATAATTGAAGATAAACAAAGAAGAAAACTGCCTAAAGATACTCACTATATAACTGATATAATTGGGCTTAGTGTATATACTGTTGACAGCATATATGTAGGCAAGGTAGAGAGCATAATACAGTCGGGCTCAAATGAAGTTTATGCTATTAAAGATGATAAAAAACGAGAAACTTTAATTCCTTCTGTAAAGGAATTTATTATAGAAATTAATTTAGAAGAAAAGAAAATTATCGTAAACCCAATTGAAGGAATGATAGAATGGATGTGAAAATACTAACGTTGTTTCCTCAAATGTTTGTAGGGATGCTTAGTGAGAGTATAATTAAAAGAGCGATTGAAGATGCAAAAATAGATATTGATTGTATTCAAATAAGAGACTTTGCTTCGAATAAGCATAAAAAAGTTGACGACTACCCATTTGGTGGTGGGGCAGGCATGGTGATGACACCACAACCATTATTTGATGCCCATGAGTATGCTTTGAGTTCGTTAAACAATATGAAGAACAAAGAAAAAAGCAAGAAGGACGAAAACGATGAATTTAAAGAAAAGATTACGAGTGAACATAAAAAAACCAATAAAATTAGAACAATATATATGACACCTAAGGGCAAAGTTTTTAATCAAGAGATGGCTAAAGAATTGTCTAAAGAAAGCTCTTTGATATTTATCTGTGGACATTACGAGGGAGTTGACCAAAGAGTTATTGACACCCTTGTAACTGATGAAATTTCAATTGGGGACTATGTGTTAACTGGCGGGGAACTGCCAGCCATGGTAGTTATAGACGCGATTACAAGATTAATTCCAGGCGTTGTATCTAATGAAGACTCCATAATAGAGGAGTCTCACTCAAATAATTTGTTGGAATATCCTCAATATACCAGACCACAAGAATTTAGAGGTATAAAAGTTCCAGATGTTTTATTATCTGGACATCATAAAAATATAGAAGATTGGCGCAAAAAAAAGTCTTTACAGATAACAAAAGATAGAAGACCAGATTTAGTGTAGTAGCCATGGAAAAAAAATTAACATCTAACATTGCTATTGTAATTTACCACAAGTGGCGTAAAGCCCCTTGCTTCAGCTATAGGGATATAAGCCACGGTTTTAAATATGCTCAAAATAAACGCTAAAACACTTGTATTATATAGCAATATGCGTTATGATATAAATTAATATCAACGTCTTGAAATGGGCGTTAAACTATCGTTAATGGATGCATCGGTATCTTTGATAGTGAAAGTCTTAGGGAAACAGATTAGTCTTATATGCTTTCGAGTATATTTGGAAGTTTGCAAGTACCTAAGAACCCCCTTGCTTCGGCTATGGGGAGTTTCAGTTATGTTACAATAATAGAGTTATAATGGGCGGTCCTCTGTTTGATAATATGAACGTCTAGGAAGGAAGGAGGGTAATTATGGATATAATTAGATCAATTGAAAAAGAGCAATTAAAAGACAAAGTTGATAAATTTGTTACTGGAGACACTGTAAGAGTGCACGTTAAAATTAAAGAGGGTACTAGAGAAAGAGTACAGGTGTACGAGGGTATCGTAATTAAAAAGCAAGGTGGAAGCATAGCTGAAACTTTTACAGTAAGAAAAATTTCTTCAGGTGTTGGAGTTGAAAGAACTTTCCCACTACACTCACCTAAGATCGAAAAAGTTGAAGTTGTTAAAAAAGGTAGAGTTAGAAGGGCTAGATTATTTTACTTAAGAGACAGAATTGGTAAAGCTGCCTTTAAGATTAAAGAGAGAAAAGATAAGTAACAATCACTAAAGGCGAGGTCATTCCTCGCCTTTTTTTACAAAGTCAGACAAGGGGACAGGGACTTGTCTGGTCGCATTGTCTTGGAAACCAGACTAGTCCCTGTCCCCTTGTCTGACCAAGAAAGGCTGATAATATGAATATACACTGGTACCCAGGGCATATGAAAAAAACTAAGGAATTGGTAAAAGAGCAGCTAAAATTAGTTGATGTAATATTTGAGCTTTTAGATGCAAGAATTCCAATGAGTAGTAAAAACCCAGATATTGATTCAATGATTGGTGGGAAGCCTAAAGTAGTAATTTTAAACAAGGCTGATTTAGCTGACACGTGGGCTACTGGGTTATGGGTAGAATACTTTAAGAAAAAAGGAATAATTGCAATTCCTGTTAACTCAGTAGGTGGAAAAGGGCTTCATGATGTTATGAAAGCAGCAGAAATGAAGGTTAAAGAAAAAATGGATGCCCTTATTAAAAAAGGAAGAAGAGCAAGAGCTGTTAGAGTTATGGTAGTAGGTATTCCTAATGTAGGTAAATCCTCAATTATAAATAAACTTGTAAAGAGAAAAAGTGCTAAGACTGGTGACAAACCCGGAGTTACAAAAGGAAAGCAGTGGATAAGACTAAAAGGCAATATTGAGTTACTGGACACTCCAGGAATCCTGTGGCCTAAGTTTGAAGATCCAGAAGTCGGCAAGAAACTTGCATTTACTGGAGCAGTTAAAGATGAATTGCTCGATACTGAAACCTTAGCTTTATATTTGATTGAGAATTTACTACTTGGATATAAATCAAACTTAGCTAGCAGATATAACTTAGTTGGAAAAATGAGTAGCCCACTTGATGTGTTAAATGAAATAGCTAAAAATAGAGGCTTTATAGTCAAAGGTGGGGAACCAGATTATTTGAGAACCGCGAATATTTTGCTAGATGAGTTTAGGTCTAGTACAATAGGCAAAATGACTTTAGAAAGACCGAGCACCGAGTAGTTTACTCATGCTTGTAGGTAGAAAATATGGACATGTTAAGTATAGAAAGAGAAATTTGGGAGCAAGGCTATAAGAATATAGCGTTTGTTGATGAAGTAGGAAGAGGTTGTTTATTTGGCGATGTAGTGGCTGCGGCGGTTATTCTACCTGTTGGGTTGAGAATAGAAGGAGTTAATGACTCTAAGAAGCTATCTGCTAAAAAGAGGGAAAGTTTGTTTAAAACTATTAAAGAAAAAGCGGTTGCTATTGGAATAGGTAGAGTATCAGCAGAAGAAATTGATAGAATAAATATAAAGAACGCTTCCAAACTTGCAATGAAAAAAGCCATAGAAAATTTAGTTAGTATTAAGGGCAATAGCATTATACCAGACTTTATTATGATAGATGCTGAAACAATCGATATTAATGCTCCACAAAAAGCTATAATTAAAGGGGATTCGCTTTCTCATGGGATAGCGGCAGCTTCGATAATTGCTAAAGTAACGAGAGACAAGATGTGCTATGAATGGGCGAAAGATTACTCGCATTACGGATTAGAAAAGCATAAAGGTTATGCAACGAAAATACATAAGGAAGCTTTAATTATGTATGGAGCTAGCAATTTACATAGAAAGAGTTTTTTGAAGAAGATACTTCGGAAGGGTTAAAAGCATGAATAAAAAAATAGGGGCGTATGGAGAAGAAGTAAGTGAGAAATTTTTAATTGATAAAGGATATAAAATCTTACATACGAATTATAAAACAAAAATAGGGGAAATTGATATTATAGCTAAGAAAGACAATGTGATTTGTTATATTGAAGTGAAAACTAGAAGGTCAACTAAATTTGGAATGCCCTGTGAGGCTGTGAATTATAAGAAACAAAAAATATATAGAATGGTTGCTAGTCGATATGTAAAACATTATGCAAACAAAACTGTTGATTTTAGATTTGATGTTATTGAAGTTGTATTAAAATATAAAAAATGCTATTTAAGACATTTGGAAAATGCTTTTTAAAGCAAACGAGTGTCGAGACAAGGGTCGGGTCGAGACAAGGGGACAGGGACTTGTCTGGTTTTCAAAACAATTTGACCAGACAAGTCCCTGTCCCCTTGTCTCGATCCTTGTCTAACTATAATTATTCAATAAATTCTTCAATCGGTACAGTCGGATAATTAGGATAATTTATTACTTCGCCTTCCCATGTTCTTATTTTAATATTATTCTTTCCTCTTGAAATAAGGTAATTAGGGAATAAAGGTGTTTTACCTTTTCCGCCCGTAGCATTAACAATGTAAGTTGGTATAGCCATTCCAGAAGTATATCCCCTTAAATATTCCATTATTTCAATTCCATCATCAATAGAAGTATTAAAATGTGTTGTGCCAATTATTTTCTTTGCATGGAAAATGTAATAAGGGCGCACTCTAATTTTTAGCATTTCATGGTTGAGTAGTCTCATTACAAATTTATCGTTGTTTATTCCATTTAGCAAAACTGCTTGATTACCTATAGAAATCCCAGCGTTAGCTAATTTTTCACACGCTTCCTTAGATTCCTTTGTGATTTCAATAGGATGATTGAAATGCGTGTTTACATAAATAGGTGGGTACTTCTTTAAAATGCTTAACAAATTTTCTGAAATTCTCTGAGGCATAGTCACTAAAGTTCTTGTTCCTAATCGAATATACTCGAGAGAGTCAATTGCATACAGTTCACCTAACAACCAATCAATTGTAGAATCAGGCAAAGCGAAAGCGTCTCCCCCTGTTATGAGAACATCTCTAATTTCTGGATTGTCTCTGATATAGTCAACAGACTCTTGCAACTTAGCTCTTGAAACATGATTATCAGTTCCACCAATATTTCTTCTTCTTTGACAATGTCTACAATACATAGCACATTCGTTAGTTACGTTAATTATTAATCTATCAGGGTACCTTCTTGTTATTGAGCCAGCAGGATTTGTGAATTCTTCAGCCATTGGGTCAATTAAGCCATCAGAAGGGGCTAATTCAATAGATGTTGGAATAGACAGTAGTTTTATTGGGCAGTATTTGCTATTTTCGTCAACTAATGATAGATAGTAAGGTGAAACACCCCATCTAAACTCTTTTCCTACACTTTTGACTGCTTCAATTTCTGAATCGGTGAGTGAAATAATTTTGGTTAAAGTATCAACATCTGCAATTCTGTTTTCCAATTGCCATTGCCAGTCATCCCAATCACTTTCAGTAGCGTTAAATAAGGACAACATTTTTTGTTTTAGATCTTGTTTTTTTTCGATGAATTTTTCAGCCATTCCTTTTGGGATGGAATCTTTTACGTCGAGATAGTCTTGTATTTTAGACTTTAATTGCTTTGCGCGCTCTAGCGAAATCTCTCTACTTGTAATTGCTGTTTTTAAACACTCCATTTGTTTGCCTCCTTTTAGACCTTGCTTAAAATCATAGAATTAAGTTTATATAATTTACCTTTTTAGCCTCAATTATTATGTGGGAAATTCAAAAATTCATTTTAAAACGTCATTTCGTTAATGTTTTAACACTAACATTATAACATTTATCAAAGAAAATGCAAGCAAAATTTCAAATAAAATAAAAAAAATACAAAATGCAAGATTTCATTCACGATATTTCATTTTTGTGAAGCAGAAAAAAGTCGAATTTAAACGGAAATTGTAAAAAAGGGTAAATTTCCTAGGCAATCAATTTTTATTTGACCCTGTATTACAGTAAACCTAAAAAAATATTGCACAAGATTCTATTAACTGCTATAATCAAATTTGAAAAGTATATTTGTGTGTATATTATCAAACAGTTATAATTGAGACTTGAGTCAAAAAGAACCGTCCCTAATGACTTTCTAATGACTTTTGTTGACTAACTGACCACTAACCATCGACCAACTATAGTGCCATGAAAAGGATGTGAAAATTGTGGAGAAATTTTTTAGAGGGGATAAATATGTGACCCCCGATAATATTCCGAGATTTTTATTAGATAGAATTATGTTGGGTTCTAGAATACGATTTATTTCTGCTTTTATTTTTCAAATTATAAAATCTTATTTTATGACCACTAAAGGAAAGTATACGACAGAGGAATGGGCTAAAGTATCATATAGTGTTTTTAAAACTATAGAGGGTTGTGGAGGGCGTTTTGACATACAAGGGTTAGACAATCTTGATAGATGCGGCGGACCTGTTGTTTTTGTTAGTAATCATATGAGCACATTAGAAACTGTTATTTTTCCTTGTATTATTGCGCCAGCAATGGATGTTACATTTATTGCAAAAGAGAGTCTTGCTAATTACCCAATATTTGGTGAGGTTATCAAAGCTATGAAACCTATTATTCTTAGACGAGTTAATCCAAGAGAAGATTTATTGAAGGTTTTAACTGAAGGCAAATCTATTCTTGAGGACGGACGCTCTTTGATAGTTTTTCCGCAAAGTACTCGGTCGATAGAGTTTATTCCAGAGGAATTTAACTCTATGGGGGCTAAACTAGCTAAAAAAGCAAATGTAAAGATTTTGCCTGTTGCAATTAAAACCGATTTCTGGGAAAACGGTAAGTATATTAAAGATCTTGGTCCTATAAATAGAGATAAGATAATCCATATAAAATTTGGAGAACCTCTTACTATTGAAGGGAATGGTAAAGAAGCACATAAAAAAACAAAAGAATTTATTGAGGAGAACATAAAAAAATGGAGAGTGGAGAATAAATAATGACATTGATGAATAGGGATCTTTTGATTTGGTTAAGTAGCATTGGTATAACAAGAGATGCTATTTATAGAAGAATTGAAGAATATTATGGGGATATTAATGAAATTTGGACTGCGAGTGAAAAATCTATTAAGAATATGCTTAAAAATGATAGCATAGCTGAAAGTATAATCTGTAATAGAAATGTCGATTATTATGAAAGTGTGAAAAACAATATTAAAAAGCATGGAATAAATATAATTACAATCCTTGATTCCGACTTTCCTATAAAACTGAAACAAATATACGACCCACCGCGAGTTTTATATATTAGGGGGAAATGCAACTTTGATATTCCGAGCATTGCTATTGTTGGGACAAGAAAAGCAACTGCTTATGGAAGATGGGCTGCTTACCGTTTTGCATCTGAACTGAGCGAATGGAAGGTTTCTATAGTAAGTGGATTGGCTTTAGGAGTTGATGCAGAAAGTCATAAAGCAGCATTAGATAATAATAATCATACAACTGCTGTATTAGGTTGTGGAGTAGAGGAATGTTATCCTGTATATAATACTAAAATATATAATAAAATTATTGAAAAAGGATGTGTGTTATCGGAATATTACATTGGAACTTTACCGCTAAAATATCATTTTCCTGCAAGAAATCGAATAATTAGTGCGCTATCAGATGGATTAATAGTAGTGGAAGCAGCCCTTAAAAGCGGGGCGTTAATTACTGCTGATTTTGCCTTGGAACACGGAAAAGAAATTTATGCAGTCCCTGGAAATATTAATAGTATTAATAGTGCTGGCACTAATAAACTTATCTCCGATGGAGCTAAAATCTTGCTTAACGTCGATGATGTTATAGAAGATTTAAAACTTAAGTACAATTTAGAGAACAAAGAAGAAACAGCTATAGAAAATAGCCATTTGAGTGTTGAAGAGCAAAAAATATATGACATAATTAAGTTAGAACGAATTAATATAGATTTGATAGCATATAAAAGTAGTTATAAAATCAATAGGTTAAGTCCAATATTAACTATACTTGAGTTAAAAGGATTTATAACTCGACTCCCAGGGAAGTGCTTTGCAGCGAACATTAACAAGAAAAAACGTTAAATATAAAAAGAATTAGATTGAGAGGTGTTCTATTTGGCGAAATCACTAGTAATTGTAGAGTCACCTGCTAAAGCAAGAACTATAAAAAAGTATTTAGGAAGAAACTATAATGTAGTACCGTCAATTGGTCATATAATAGACTTGCCTAAAAGTAAATTAGGTGTAGATGTTGAGAATGATTTCGAACCACAATATATTACTATTAGAGGAAAAGGACCTATATTAAAAGACATAAAAAAAGAAGCTAAAAAAGTTGATAGAGTTTTGTTAGCAACTGATCCTGATAGAGAGGGAGAAGCTATATCTTGGCATATTGCAAATGCTTTGAATATACCAGAAGATAAACAATGTCGTATTGAATTTAATGAAGTAACAAAAGAAACAGTTAAAACAGCTGTAAAAAATCCAAGGAAAATTAAAATGGATTTAGTGAACTCCCAGCAAGCAAGAAGAGTTTTAGATAGGCTAGTGGGTTACCAAATTAGTCCTTTGTTATGGAGAAAATTAAGAAAAGGTCTGAGTGCAGGCAGAGTACAATCTGTAGCGACTAAGATAATTGTAGATAGAGAAAAAGAAATAACTAGTTTTGTGCCTAAAGAATACTGGAGTATTAATATTGATGTAAAAGATGAAAAAAATAAAGAATTTATGGCTAAATTTTATTCAGATGAAAAAGGGGATAAAAAAATTGAAACAAAAGAAGAAGCAGATAGAATTACTTCTCTGATTAAAAATAAAAAAATCACCGTAAAGAGTATTAAGAAGAGTCTTAAAAAGAGAAACCCAAACAAACCTTTTACAACGAGCACCTTGCAACAGGAAGCATCTACTAAACTTGGCTTTACGACAAAGAAAACTATGGCATTAGCTCAACAATTATATGAAGGGATCGACGTTAAAGGCGAGGGGACAGTTGGACTAATTACCTATATGCGTACAGACTCAACTAGGATTTCAAATGATGTAAGAACGAATTTAGAAAACTATATTAATAACGAAATTGGCAAAGAGTATTTAGGTAAGGCTAGTGTTAGTTCAAAAGGCAAGAAAAATGTTCAAGATGCACATGAAGCCGTAAGACCAACCTTAGCAGAAAGACATCCTAATTTTTTAAAGACATCTTTAAAGATGGATCAACTAAGATTATATAAATTGATATGGGAAAGATTTGTTGCAAGTCATATGGCACCAGCTATTTTTGATGCAGTAACATTCGACTTAGAGGTTAACGGCATAATCTTTAGGGCTCATGGGTCAATAATGAAATTTGACGGATTTTTAAAGATATATTCGTTTGCTTCTAAAAGCAAAGATTTGAAACTTCCTAATTTGTCAGAAAAAGATGAAGTTAAATTATTGAAAACCATTAAGGAACAACATTTTACACAGCCATCTGCAAGATTTACTGAGGCTACACTAGTTAAAGAGATGGAAGAGTTAGGTATAGGCAGACCAAGCACCTATTCTCCTACTATTTCTACTATTTTAGCGAGAGGATATGTAGAAAAGGAAGTGAAACAACTAAAACCCACCGAATTAGGATTTTTTGTTACAAATATGCTTGATAATTATTTTGGGGAGATATTGAATGTTCACTTTACAGCTGAACTGGAGAAAAAACTTGATGACGTTGAAGAAGGTAGCATGAAGTGGAAGGAACTAATTAAGAGCTTTTATTCTTCTTTTGAAGTCATGTTGAAATTTGCAGATGAGGACATTGAAGAAATTAATTTAGATGAAGAAAGCGATGAAGTATGTAAGAAATGCGAAGCTACTATGTTGATTAAACATGGAAGGTATGGAAAATTTTTGGCTTGTTCAAACTACCCTGAATGTAAGTATACTGAACCGATAGTAAATAAAATTGGAGTAAAATGTCCAACATGCGAAAAAGGGGATGTGATTGTTAGAAAATCGCGAAAAGGCCGAATATTTTTTGGTTGTTCAAGGTATCCCGAGTGCAAATTTGTAACCTGGGATAGACCAAGCAATTATAAATGTAAGATATGTGGTGAGGTGATGGTGTATAAAGAAACCAAAAAAGAAAAAAAATTAGTTTGTAGTGTAAAAGAGTGTATTCATGAGGAAAAAATCAAAGATACAGAAAATTAAAAAAAATCACACTAACTATCTTGTAAATGAGCAATGAATATGTTAGTATTAGCATTAGGAGTAATGAATGGGGTCAGGCTTGAGAGTAATGATGTGTGAATGTGTGAATGGGGTCAGGCTTGAAAAGTTGACAAAGCAATCATGAAATTTCAGGCTTTGTCAACTTTTCAAGCCTGACCCCTAATCCAGAGTTAAATAGGAGGAATTATATGTCGGCTACATTGCTAGGAAAAATAAGAAGAATTAACAAAATACTACAAAACACTAATGATTATCACATTTCTTTTAATGAATTAAGCAGAATTCTTAGTGAAATACTTGATGCAAACGTATATGTAGCAAGTGTAAAAGGGAAAGTTTTAGGGGTTAGTTTGAAAGACGAGTCAAATTGTCCTATTTTAGTGAACAAAAAAACAGGAGAAAAGACTTTTTCGAAAGAATGTAATGACCAACTATTAAAATTCTCAGAAACTGAATCAAATATAACTGGGGAAGCATTATTAAGTCTATTTAAGGATGATGTAGGGAGCTTTGATAAACTAGTTACAATAACGCCTATTTATGGAAGTGGTGAACGTCTAGGAACTTTGATACTAGCACGACATAAAGATGAGTTTATTGAAGATGATTTAGTAATGGCAGAATACAGTTCAACTGTAATAGGACTTGAAGTAATTAGAGCAAAAACCGGTGAGAAGGAAGAGGAAACAAGAAAGAGAGCCGTTATACAAATGGCTATAGGAACTTTGTCATACTCAGAATTTGAAGCAGTAGAACATATTTTCAATGAACTTAATGGAATGGAGGGTCTGTTGGTTGCAAGTAAAGTTGCAGATAGAGTTGGTATTACGAGATCAGTAATTGTAAACGCTCTTAGAAAATTTGAAAGTGCTGGTGTCATCGTATCAAGATCATTAGGAATGAAAGGAACGCATATCAAAATTCTAAATAACTACTTATTAGAAGCTTTAAGAGAAAGTAAACAATAGAAAAATTAAGACAATGGTGCTCAGCCTTAGGTTGAATCGAGACAAGAGGACAGGGACTTGTCTTGTCAAATTACTTTGAAAACCAGACAAGTCCCTGTCCCCTTGTCTCGATTTGATATTTTTGTTTAGTACTTATGTACTATATACAAAATAATGTAGAAAAATGTAGAAAAAAAGAAGGATTTTATCTAGTATTGTCTAATTATATATTAACGCATTTTAACACTGAGCGATTATCGTATAAAGGAGGATTTGAATGTTTAATAATATTAATTTATTAACAAAAGTCGCGAATGCTTCGTGGAAAAGAAATGAAGTAATTGCTAATAACATTGCAAATGTAAACACTCCTAATTTTAAGAAATCTAGCTTAAAATTCGAAGAACTATTACAGAGCTATTTGGATAGCACGAAATTAAGTGGCAACATAACTCACAGAAGACATATCCCTATAGGAAGCAAGTCATTAGAGAATGTCAGATATGAAATAGTGAGACATGATGATTATAGTACTAGAGAAGATGGAAACAATGTTGAAATTGATGTAGAAATGGCAGAAATGGCCAAAAACAGCATTACTTATAACACTACTATTGCAAAAATGAATGCTGATTTACGAAGATTAAGAACAGTAATTGTAGAAGGAGGAAGGTAGCAAATGAGTCTTTTTAATTCCATTAATGTAAGTGCTACAGGGCTAACAGCAGAACGTTTGCGGATGGATGTAATTTCTAAGAATATTGCAAATGCTAATACAACAAGAACTCCAAGTGGTACCCCTTATAGAAGACAAGTAGTAGTTTTCAAGACAAAAAATGATAACAGACCTTTTTCTGCATATTTGAATAGTGCAACAAAAAAAAATCTTAGATTTACTGGAGTGGAAGTGGTAGGGATAAAAGAAGATAATTCACCACTTAAAAAAATTCATAATCCAGGGCACCCAGATGCTGACGAGAAAGGCTATGTACTGATGCCTAACGTAGATATTGTTACTGAAATGGCTAACATGATTTCTGCTTCGCGGGCATACGAAGCTAATGTTACAGCACTAAATTCTGCAAAAGGAATGGCAATGAAAGCACTAGAAATTGGAAGGTAATGGAGGTATTTAAATGAAAATACAAGAACTAAATAACGTTTTTGAAATAGGCAAAAATAAAAACTTAGGACTATTTGAAGACAAAAAACTGAAGAGTGGGTCAACGTTTAGTGAATTATTTGCTGACGCCATTAGCAATGCAAATTTATTGGAAAAAAAGGGAGAAGTTTTAGCTGAAGATTTAGCTACTGGACAGCTAAATAATATTCACGAGATAATGATTAATACACAAAAAGCAGAAATCGCTATGCAATTGGTTCTGCAGGTAAGAAACAAAGTTCTAGATGCGTATAGAGAAATTTCTAGGATGCAGATTTAGTACATAGAGATGAGGTGCGCTTATGGTTGATTCGTTAGACACAATGAGGAATCAATTAAACGACTATTTACAAACTTTAGATAAGAATAGAAAAATTCAAATGATTGTTATTTCTGTACTTATTTTGACAGTACTTACGGTTGGAATCTTATATGTTACTAGAGTGGAATATGTTGTTTTGTATAACAATCTAAGCCCTAGAGAAGCTGGAGAAGTGATGCGAGTTTTACAAGATAACAATTTGGACGCAAAATTCGGTGATGCGAGTGGGATTGTAAAAGTTGCAAAACAAGACGAAATGAGAGCACAAGTTATTGTAGCTACCGAAGGATTACCAACCGCACGTTTTACGTTTGATAATGCTTTTGCTGGGAACACCTTTATGATGACTAGCGAAGAGAGGGCGCAAAGATTTATTGTAGCACAACAAAATTTTTTAGCTAGCACTATAGAAGAAATCAATGGAATTAGAAAAGCAGTCGTTAATTTAGCAGTGCATGATACTTCAGCTTTTGTTTTTCAAGATGAAATTAGAGAAGCAAAAGCTTCAGTTTTTCTATATTTTGAAATGGGTGCTACTTTAGAGGAAAAAAGTATTAACGGAATTGCTATTCTTGTTGCGAACGCAGTGCAAGGACTAAAACCTGAAAATGTAACAATTCATGGAAGTGATGGACGAGTATTAAATAATAACAGAGGTGATAGTAGCGCATACACGCAAAATGATCAAATGAATTTACAAAAAACAGTGGAAGCAGAACTAGATGAAACCCTAACTGAGTTTTTATCGACTGTTTTTGGATTTGGCAATGTTGTTGTAATGTCAAATGTAAGACTTGACTTTGATAGTGAAGTCACTGAAATTACTGAGTTTTCTCCTCCTATCGAAGGGGAAACTGGAGGAATTGTTAGAAGTATGCAAGAATTTCAAAAAAAAGTAGTCGAAGATGGTTTAGGCGGAGTCCCTGGCACTGATTCAAACATTGATGGGGCTACACAATACGTAGAGGGCGAGCAAGATACTGCTAGATATAGCGAAGCAAGCAAGACCATTAATTACGAAATAAACGAACTACGAAGAAAAATTGTAGGCTCTAGAGGACAAGTAAAAGATATTTCTGTAGCAGTATATATTAATGAAGCTGCTGTTATTGGAGGCGAATTTACAGCTGAGGAAAATAGAGATTTAGTAAGCATTATCTCAGCTGCCGCTGGTTTAGATACTACAGTTGTTCAGATAGGAGTAAGACAATTTGACACAACGTTGGCTACGCAATTTGCTAGAATGCTCGATGATAGAACAGTAGCAGATGGGTTTCCAATTTGGGCAATGGTAATTATTGGCTCGATTATTTTAGGTTTTGCATTCTTTATTATCATAAAATCCAGAAAAAAAGTTCCTATAGCTGACGATGCTGCGCTTTCGACTGCAGTAACCGTAGAAGAATATGACGAACTAAACTTGGATTTATCAGGTTCTCGATCGAAAAAGCAAATTGAAAAAATGATTAGTAAGCAACCCGAAATGGCAGCACAATTATTAAAAAATTGGTTAAGCGAGGAATAAGGGAGGCGGTATTTTGGTTAAAAAGACTGCAAAAGGTGAAATTACAGGAAGAGAAAAGGCAGCTATATTGTTAATTAGCCTAGGACCTGCTTCTTCTGCTGAGATATTTAAGCATTTGAATGATGAAGAAATTGAAGAATTAACACTTGAGATTGCTAACATGAGAAAAGTTTCACCTGAAGAAAAAGAAAAAGTATTGGCTGAATTTTATGAGATATGTATTGCGCAAGAGTACATTTCTGAAGGTGGTATTAATTATGCCAAAGAAATTCTTGAGAAAGCGCTAGGCTCGCAAAGAGCAGTCGACATCATTACAAAGCTTACTGCTTCTTTACAAGTTAAACCCTTTGATTTTGCTAGAAAAGCAGAACCAGCTCATTTGTTGAGTTTTATACAAAATGAACATCCACAGACGATTTCCTTAATTTTGGCCTATTTGCCGCCAGAACAGTCAGGGAAAATTTTATCTGAATTACCACAAGCGAAACAAGCGGAAGTAGCGAAACGAATTGCAACTATGGATCGCACTTCTCCAGAAATAATAAGAGAAGTGGAGTCGATTTTAGAGAAAAAACTTTCGTCTGTTGCAAGTCAAGACTTTGCAGCAGCGGGTGGATTAGATTCTATTGTTGGAATACTTAATTCTGTAGATCGAGGGACTGAAAAGAATATTATGGATACACTTGATACCGAAGATGCTGAGCTCGCTGAAGAAATTAGAAAGAAAATGTTTGTATTTGAAGATATTATTAGCCTTGATAGTACGTCGATTCAAAGATTTATTAGAGAGATTGACAATAAAGAAATGGCAATTGCACTTAAAGGTGCTACAGATGAAGTGGCAGACATTATTTATTCTAATATGTCTAAGCGAATGGCTGAAATGATTAAAGAAGATATGGAGTTTATGGGACCAATAAGATTGAGTGATGTAGAAAATGCGCAACAAAAAATTGTAAATACAATTAGAGCACTTGAAGAAACAGGCGAAATAATAATTGCACGTGGCGGGGGAGATGAAATTATTGTCTGATTTTAAAATTCTTAAAGCTACTAATGTTATTTTGGATGGTAAAATAGAGATTGATATTAAATCGGAAAATGAAGAGAAAATGTTACTTGAAGTAGAAAATAGAGAAGATGTTCAAAATGAAAATGAATTTTTCCCAGTTGATGAGAAGAGTGAAATTGAAATTACGCCAGAAAACTTATTTGCAAGTGCAGAAATTCAGTATCAAGAAATTTTAAGAAAGGCAAACGAAGAAGCAGATGCAATTATAAAGGAATCTTATAACGAAAGCAGCCTAATTTTCGAAAAGACTAAAGAAGAAGCTTACAGAATTGGGTTTAAAGAAGGAGAAACACGTGGTTATGAAGAGGTAGAAAATTACATTAATGAAGCAATTGTAATTAAGCAAAAAATGCAAGATGAAAAAAAGGAAATGGCTCACAACTTGAAGAGTGAATTGATTCAGTTGGTATTAGAAACGATTGAAAAAGTTTTAATGCATGAATTGAACGAAGACAACGAACTGCTGCTAAAATTAGTTGAAAAAGGCATAAAACATTGCACTTTTACGCAAGCATTGACTATTAGAGTAAGTGAACATGATTTGGACTATGTAAGTTCCTCCAAAAACAAAGTGTTTTTAATGACTGAAGGAGTAGAAAAATTAGACATTAAAGTTGACAAATCCTTGCCACAAGGCAGTGTAGTTATAGAAACTCCAGCTGGGACTGTAGATTCAAGCATGACAACTCAAATTGAGATAATTAGAAAAACATTTAATGAATTACTAAGAAGCGAGTGATTATATGGAACGTTTATCTTTGGATTCATTTAAAAATGCCCTGAATGATTTAGAGTTAATAAAGTATACAGGACGAGTTTCGCAGATTATTGGACTAACTATTGAATCAATAGGACCTGCAATTAAAATTGGTGAAGTATGTATGGTATATACGTTAAAAAGCAAGAAAACTATATTAGCAGATGGAGTTGCTTTTGAAGAGAAAAGGAAATATGAAAGAACAAGCAACCAAAAACAATTTGTATTAGCAGAGGTAGTCGGTTTTAAAGAGAAAAGAGTATTATTGATGCCACTAGGAGAAATGGAAGGTATCGGACCTGGGAGCAAAGTAGAAGCAACGGGATTTCAACTCCAAGTCAAAGTAGGAGATTGTTTGCTAGGAAGAGTATTGGACGGACTCGGGAACACAATAGATGACAAAGGTCATTTATCTACTACTATAACATACCCAGTGAATGCCGCACCACCTAATCCTTTGCAACGTAGTAAAATATCAGAACCACTGTCACTTGGAATAAAAGCAATTGATGGACTACTTACATGTGGGAATGGGCAAAGACTTGGGATATTTTCAGGAAGTGGAGTTGGAAAAAGCACTCTTTTAGGAGCAATAGCCAGAAATACACAAGCTGATGTAAATGTAATAGCATTGATTGGTGAAAGAGGTAGAGAAGTTAACGAGTTTCTAGATAATGAGCTAAAAGAAGAAGGGTTAAAAAAATCCGTTGTAATTATTGCAACTTCAGATCAACCCGCTTTAGTGCGCATGAAGGGAGCACTTTTGGCAACATCAATTGCAGAATATTTTAGAGACCAAGGTAAAAATGTACTTCTGCTAATGGATTCACTAACGAGGTTTTCTATGGCATTAAGAGAAATTGGACTAGCAATAGGTGAGCCACCTGTGACAAGGGGATATACTCCGTCGGTTTTTGCGGTTTTGCCTAAATTGTTAGAACGCTCAGGTAGATCAGACAAAGGATCAATAACTGGATTATATACAGTTCTTATTGATGCGGACGACATGAACGATCCAATTGCAGATGCAGTTAGAGGGATATTAGATGGACATATTGTATTATCAAGAAAACTTGCAAACAAAAATCATTATCCAGCTATAGATATTTTAGCAAGCATTAGTAGAATAATGCCAAATATTACAAGTAAAGACCATGTGAGTAATGCAAATAAGATCAAGGAAGTTATTGCCGAATATAAGGAAGCAGAGGATTTAATAAATATTGGCGCTTATTCAAAAGGGTCAAATATTAAAATAGATTATGCAATTGAGAAAATTGATGCGATTAATGAATTATTAAAGCAGGGTAACGATGAGAAATATTCATATAATGAAACAGTCGAGATTATGAAAAATCTGATAAATGAGTGAAAATTTTAAAAGAATAACAATGTATATAGTCTACACAGCTTTGAATGGAGGGTGGAGCATTGAACAAGAAATTTACATTTAGATTTCAAACAGTTTTAAACGTAAAAGAAAAGGAAGAAGATATAAAGAAGTATGACGTGGGTTTTGCTACAAAGAAACATAAAAAAGAGACTGATTCACTTGAAAACATGGAAAAAAACAAGGGAAAAATAGTTATCAAGTGGAGAGAAGAAACTAAGAAAAGACTTAAAATTAAAGACCTAAGGCGTTTCGCTGACGAATTTGAACATATTAAGATGAAAATTGAGAATCAAAATATATTAGTTAAAAAATCTGAAGAACGTGTTAATCAAGAAATAAAACTATTAGTTGAAGCAAAAAAACAGAGAAAAATTTTTGAGAAGCTTAAAGAAAAAGATTATGACAGTTTTAAGTACGACTATCTAAAAGCTGAGGAAATGTTAGTTGACCAAATTGTAACTTTTAAAACTGCAAATAATAACAAAGGATAGGACAGGAAAATGCCTAACAAAGAGAAGAAAAAAACAAATGTCTTTATAGCCATATTGCTAATTTTAGTTATTATCTTGGGTGCTCCATTAGCTGCACTTACATTTACATATTTTATAAGTGAAGAATTTCAATACTTAACCAACGAATTCATGTCAGAGTTTCCTTTGGGGGTAGGAAGATATTTTGCTAATTTACCAACTAGAGAAGAGAAAGAGAAAATCAAGCTTCAGATTGCTAAGCATTATGTTTTAATGGATATTGATAGAATTGTAGATAAATTGACTATTATTAGGAAAGAAGATCAACAATTATTTAATGATTTATTAGTGATAATGAATGGAATGAATTCTCGCAAAATGCAGGAAGTAAATGAAATTTTAAGAAGCAGAGTGCTTGAAGGCAATATTTTACAGCGGACTTTGAAAGAAATTCATAATGAAGAAATAGCGTATGTCGACGAAATTATCAAACATATTACATCTTTACCAATTAGTGCAGCAGTAGCAGAGATAGAAAAAATGGTTGTTGGAGGAAAATTAACTAACGAACAATTGGATTTATTTTTTAGAACATTAGATTCACAGGTTGCGGCAAAGTATTTGATCTACTTAGATGATAAAACTACTTTTAACATAATGCGAAACTTACCATCAACTAATAGAAATGAATTTGAGAAAATTATTGCAAGTATCGACAAGAAGTATAAGAATTTGCAAGAAATAGCCGATATTTATGCTAAGGGAAGTATTAGTGAGGCAGTAAATGATTTAACAAACATAGAAAAGTATAATATAAATGAATTAGCGGTAATTTTTTTGCAAATGGGCGTTAAAGATGCTGCTGAAATACTCGTTCATGCTGCTGATAACGAGTTTATTCTTTCTTTAGTGGAAGCGATAAATGAAAGAGAGATTTTAAATAGTTTGCGTGATGAGGAAAGCAAAAGCTTTTCTAAAAGCCTTGTACCAGCAATTGATGCATTTAGGAATTTTGAAATTAGATTAAATGAACTTTCTCAAATTTATGAGGAGATGGAAGTCGCAGAAGTAGCTGATTTAATGAGTCGAATGTTAAGACGCAATCAAATATTTAAGCAAGTTGAATTGCCAAATGGTGAAAGAGTTAGCTTTACCGAAGAACAGCTAGTAATAGATATTTTAAATAATTTTAAACATAATTTGATAGCTAGTATTCTAGGAGAGCTAGACACTAGAGAAGCAGTAGAACTGTCTCAGAAATTAATTATTAAGCCCTAGCAGGCTCTAATAGATTTTACAAAAAAAGAGGAAAGGGGGTGGAATGAATATGCAGATTCAAATGAATACATTAGACCTAATGGCAGCTAGAAAGCCTAATAGTAAGAGTGGTTTTGATATCACTAACGATTTTTCAAGTAGCTTTAGACAACAGCAGAAAGAAGTTCAAGAGATTTATAAGGTGAGCAAAGACAGAAAAGAAGAGAATTTAAGTAGATGCATTGCTCAGAATGAAACAGCAGGTGAACAATCTAAAAGAAATGAAATTGATGAAAATCATCAGACGGCTTTGTCGGAAAGTGTTTCTGAAGAGGGGCAGGAGGTAAAAGAAACTAAAGAGACAAAAGAAATAGAAGACACAAAAGAAACTAAAGACACAAACGAAACAGAAAAAACAAAAGACGCTAATGTTGAAAACTGTCAGGAAGTTAATATTTGTGCAAATCAACAAACTGTAGCTAACTTGCAAACCATAATAACACAATTAGAAGAAATGCTAGGCTTAGATGTAGAACCTGCGAAAATTAAAGAGATTTTAACTGAGATGGAACTTCTATTAGGTGAGGTTGGAGTGAATAACGAAACTGATGAAGCAGTAAGTAAACAGTTAAAAGAAATGATTAAACTAGTATTGGATAGCATCCAGAAGCAAATCACTTCAATTGAGAATAAAGCTGTTTTCAGTGGCGACATCAAAAATGAATTAGAGGCATTTAATCAAATTATTGAAGAGTTGGATGTTTTCATTCAAAAATTTAACAAGTCATTTAATAATACTAGCGCACTCAAAGCTGAAGTTGTAGAAACCTCCGAAACACACGAGATTAACGAAATGGCAAAGACTTTGGAGAATGGTGATAATGATGACAAGATCGAAATTAGCGTGACCAAAGATAAAAATAGTGTTAGCGCAAATACAGAAAAAGAGAATACTCCAAGATTTAATGATATTAGTCAAGAGGAAACAACCCAAAATAGCGCAGCTATTTTAAGGAATAAACCTAATGTTTTCTCAAAAGTTGATTTCGATGTTCAAGAAAAATCATCAACGCTAGAAATGAAAAAAGCTTTTAACCAAGTAATTGAAAAAATTCATGTTAACATTGCAAGCAATAAGAATGAAATATTGATTAAGCTTGCACCTGAAAGATTAGGAAACGTAGCTGTTAATATTACTGTAGAAAAAGGCTTAGTCAATGCCACATTATATGCCGAAAACTATCAAGTGAAAGAAATGTTAGAGAACAACCTTGAACAACTAAGAACCATCCTAATAGAAAAAGGTCTTGGTGTAGAAAGTCTTAATGTTTCAGTAGGACAGTATCAAGAACAACTTAATAGATTTAAACATTCTGCTTATAGTCAAAACAATAAACAAAACGAAGGGAAATTACAGGCAAATGCTACACAGCAAACTACAATGTATGGTGACAATATGACTAATAACAACCCTTACATTAAAACAACTCAGTTTGAAATGTTAGCATAGTAAAGGAGGTAAATATGAACGTTTCAGAATTACAAGGACAATACAGAGAGCATTATGTAGAAAAAAAGAATGATTTTGCATCGAATATGGATAAAGATATGTTTTTAGAATTGCTAGTTGCTCAAATGAGAAATCAAGACCCATTAAACCCAATGGAAGACAGAGAATTTATTGCTCAAATGGCGCAATTTTCGTCTCTTGAGCAGATGCAGAATTTAAACAGTGGTATGGATTCATTTAAAGATGAAGTGATGGAGCAAATACATCATATGAACAATAATATGGTACTTAGTCAAACGAATATCGTAGATAAGATAACTTTACTAAATACCACAGTAGAACAAATTCTTAACAGCTACAACAACAGGTAATAACTATATGGATGCAAATATTTAAGGAGGTGCATGTATGTATAACAATATAAAAATACAGCCAAACTCCATAAAGCAAATTAAGACTAACACTATTCAGAAAAAAAGAAGTAATGGTGATTTTAGTAACATTCTTAATGATCAAATAAAGAGAACCAACGAAGTTAAATTTTCAAAACATGCCATGAATAGGTTAGAACAAAGAGATATTTCACTTTCGACAGATGAAAAAGGACGAATATCAAATGCATTAAATATTGCAGGAAATAAAGGAATAAAAGAGGCACTAATAATGATGGACAACAAAATATTTGTTGCAAGTGTTAGAAACAGAACTATTATTACTGCAACTGTTGAAGGAAAGCTAAAAGAAAGTACATTTACAAACATTGATGGAGCAGTAATAATTTAAGCCGGACCAACTATTATCGAGAACTCGATATGGAGGCTTACCATTTCTGACTGACTGACGAAATGGAACAAAAAAATAGGAGGTTGTTATAAAATGATGAGATCTATGTTTTCTGCTGTATCAGGACTTCGTGCTCACCAAACTCGAATGGACGTTATTGGTAATAATATTGCCAATGTAAATACAGTAGGTTTTAAAGGTGGAAGAGTAACTTTTCAAGAAGTGTTTAATCAAACTCTAAGAGCAGCAGGATCACCTCAAGAAGGTAGAGGTGGAACTAATCCACATCAAGTAGGACTTGGGATTAGCGTTGCTTCTATGGATACATTTCACATAAGAGGAGCTGTTGAAAGAACAGATTATAATACAGATTTAATGATAAATGGTAGTGGATTTTTTATAGTAACAGATGATTCTAATTTTCTTAATAGGTCTTTTACTAGAGCAGGTAATTTTGCATTAGATGAACAAGGGAATTTAGTAACTACAGAAGG
>JAJOKP010000095.1:58042-63197 GCA_021129775.1 Clostridiales bacterium | reverse complement strand
GAGCCCCCTTCCAGTCAACTTAATAAATGTTTGCTCTAGAGTCCCTTCTTGTGAATGTATTGTTTGAATATCATTTTTATTGATTATTTCGTTAAATTTAATTCGTTCTTCTTCGTTGTCTAAGGAAAATGTTAATTTTTCTGTTTTGGCATCTCTCACGTACTCTATTTCGACTGATTTTTTCCCATGCTTCATTTTTAGATTTCTTGGTGTGTCCATTGCAACTATTTTACCTTCATTAAGAAACGCTACTCTATCACATAATTCATCGGCTGAGTACATATTGTGAGTCGTTAAGAAAACCGTACAGCCCTCTTCCTTTTTATTTTTTATAAGTTGCCTTATCTGCGTTGCAGTAGCTGGGTCAAGCCCTGATGTCGGCTCGTCTAAGTATAGAATTTTAGGATTATTAATTAATGCTCGTGCAAATACGATTCTTTGTTTCATTCCTTTAGAATAGTCTGAAACTCTTTTGTGTGCTGATTCTCTTAGAGCTACCATTTCAAGTAGTTCCATTGGATTTTTAGTTGGAACATCAAACAAACCAGCGTAATACTTTAAGTTCTCATATCCCGTTAGTCTTAGATATAGGTTATGAAACTCAAAAGAAACGCCAATGTCGTTGTAAAAATTTGATTTCATTTCCTTAATAGACTTACCTTCGTACACTACACTACCTTTTTGCAATTTCAATAGCCCAGTCATAATGTTTTGCACTGTACTTTTACCTGCCCCACTCGGTCCTAAAAAACCAAATACTTCTCCTTCTTTAATCTTAAAAGATACGTCCTCTACTGCGTACTGCCCCTTACCCTCGTAGTCATGATACAAGTTTTCAACACTAATCATTTTTTTCATCCTCCTCTTGATTTGTTTTTACTCTATTAATTATGGATTCCATCATTAATAAATATTCTTTAAAATTCTTCAAGCCTTCTTTAGTTAATATAACTGTAGTTTCGGGTCTATTCCCAACAATTTTCTTGTCAATATTTATATACCCTACTTTTTCTAAATTTCTTAACTGAACTGATAAATTTCCAGAAGTTAGCTCTAGTTTATCTTTAAGTTCTGTAAATAGTACCTTCGAGCTAGTAGTGCTTGCAAGGTAAGTAAGTATAATTAATCTGGCTCGTTCATGTATGGCTTTGTTAAATTCAAGACTGTCAATATTTGTGTGTTCGTTCACTCCTTCCACCTCTTTTTAGCATGAAAAATATAATTCACTATTGCTGTCATAATACATCCTACACCAAACGTTATGTTGAGAATAATCAAAGGATGTACTCTGTCCATCATAAACAGCGATACTAATCCAGTAAGTAGAAGCCACTCAGTTATAATAAAAACGTCCTCTATTCCAAATAATTGTATAACAGTTTTATAGACTAGCGCATACCAAATAGCAAAAAACGATACGATATACACAGAAAATCCATGAGTTGCTAAAAAAGTGATTACAACTACGAGAACCATAAAAAATGGTAGTAATATTGCTGTAAATTGCCTTGAATAAATTTCCTTCATCAACCCTAAGTATGTAACACTGCGTCCATCATTACGAACTGCCTTGAGCACTCTAATAGACTTAACACTTCCCACACTAAGAATAGATATAAGGCATAGTAAATATAGTAATGCTTTGAATTCAAAAGGTATATCGGCGTAGCTACCAAAATGCTGGATTAAGCAATAGACAGATGTCGATATTGCCAAAACAAATATCCCACCTAGTAGAAATACAAAATTCAATACCTCGCCAAGCGGTATCAGTTTCATGATACTGTTGTTTTTTTCTACTGCTTTTTTTATTAGTTTAATGTCTTCTAAAACTTGCTGTAGTTTCTCATCGTTTTTATTATTCATCTCATTTTCCATCTTACTCAAATCATCAACTCCTCTGGTTAATTTATTGTTTTTGAGTTTACGTTACAAACTTGCTTATAGTATAATCTTATTTGTGAACATTGTCAAGAGAAATGAGAAAAAATAATTATGGACTGACATTATCGCAAGTTAATCATATTTCAAAAAATAAATAAGTTGAAATCTTGAAATTATAGTGATGCGATGAAAGAGCGTAAAGCGGAAGGTTGGATTGTTGAATTTTAAGAAAGACGGAAATGAATGTTAGCTACGTTAAGGGCAAAGAATCAAATAACACTACCATGACAAAAAAGTCGATGCAGTAGATTCCCTACTCCATCGACTTTTGCATTAACATAATTCAATTCATTCATTCTCAATCAATTAGACTTTAAATTTATCCGTTAATTCTCTAAGCTCGATTGCAGATTTTTTCATGTTTTCTACATTTGTAGTGATAGAATCAAATGATTGCGCTTGTGTGTTTAATGTTTCACTTATTTCTGCTGATGCGCTCGCACTTTCCATAGTAGAACCCGAAATCTCGTCCATTGCTTTTGACATTTCATCTGCAATCATTGATTGTTGTTTAGAGGCACTTGCTATATCTCCAATTTTTATTATTATTTGCTCTACAGAGTCTTTAATGTTCTTAAATTGCGTATTTGTTTCTGCAGTCTTTTCTACAGCAATGTCAACCAACTTTTGCTCTTTTGATACTGCATCGTTTGCTTCTTCTGCGCCTTTTTGTATCTCATCTATCAGTTCGCTAATTTTAGAAGCCGAACTATTGCTTTGCTCTGCAAGTTTTCTTACTTCATCTGCCACTACTGCAAATCCTCTGCCATGCTCCCCTGCTCTTGCTGCTTCAATAGCTGCATTTAAGGCAAGTAAATTTGTCTGCTCTGTAATTCCTGTAATTATAGAAATAATTTCATTAACTTGTTCTGATGATTCTTTCAACTTAAATATTGTAACGCTTAGCTTTTCTGTAGAATCCTTCACTTTACTATTGGCTTCTACTACTTCCTTTACGCTCTTGTCTCCAATATCAATATATCCTTTTATCTTTCCTCCTTCGTTAAACGCTGTATCTGAATCTTCTGCAATAACCGTTGAACTACTTGCCATTTCTTGAATACTTGCCGTTGTTTCTTCTACTGCGCTGGCATTATTTTGGAAACTGTCAGACATTTGCTCTGTTTTATCTGATATCTCTTCCATCGCTTCGTTGCTCTCACTAATTGCAACGTTAACACTATCTACTGAATCCGCTAAATTATTTGCATTCATTTTAACTTGTGTAACAACGTCATGCAGTTTTTTAACGAATAAGTTAAACCACTCTGCCATTTCGCCCATTTCGTCATTTGATTTAACTTCAAGCCTGCTAGTTAGATCACCTTCACCTTCTGCCATGTCTTTTAGCATACTTACAGTTGATCTTATTGGTTTAACTATGTTTCGTGCAATTAATGTGCCCAATAACGTCGCAAATACAACAGCTCCAAACACAACAACAATTAAAATCATCCTCGCAGCGTCAATGGCATCATTTAGCTCCTTTAAGGCATCTTTATTCATAAGTTCAAATATGGTTATTATTTCTTGGGATTTTGCATTGTACAACCTCTCTTGCCTGTCTTTTTCTACTTCTTTTCCCACTATGTCTGCAAAACTCGACTCGTTTCTTAATACATTTTCTTTTATTTGATTAAGCCCATCAATATATTCATCTTCAGTGAACATATTTGTAAATTCACTTAACTCCCTTAGTAACGTCTTATATTTTACAATCACACTATTTGCATACTCAATCTGTTCTTCGTCGTTTGCTAAATTTAAGAAAAAATCTCTTTTTAGTACCGCTTTTTCAGGAACTGTTCTTCTTAATTCATAGGCATGTAATAACTGTTCCCTTCTCAAAACAAGCATTTCATAATTTTCTTGCTCTTCTAATTCTACAATATCCTTTTTCAAGTCATTTATAAAACTTATTATTCCTTCGATAATCCTTTCTTCCCTCGCCGTAGACATATGCATTGCCATTTCCATACTTTCTTGCCTACTTAAATATTGATTTATAGCAATCAAGTACTCCTCTAAATATTTTTGTGCTCTATCTAATTCTTCATTCTTGTCCTCTGACAAAGCTCTAAAGTTTTCAATTTCTTTTTCCAACTCACCCACTAAAGTTCTAATTTCCTGCACATATTTTTCGTTAGCAGTTATTACGTATTCTTTTTGTATTGATAGAATTTTATGTGCCTTTTCTTCTAGTAAGCTGGCTTCTCTTACTTGTATGTTCTCTTCGCTTATTGTGTCCAGTAATAAATAAAACCCAGCCATTCCGATGGTCATCAAAACTATTAATATTACAAACCCTCTTCCAATTTTGAAGCCTATTCCAAACTTAATTTTCTTGCCTTTCTTTTGATTTTTCCCTTTGAAATTTTTTTTGTCGCTCTTAATGTTCAATCTCACCTTTTTTTCTTTCGTTTTATTAAACATTTTCATCCTCCTTATGTACTGCGCATCTATAGATGGCAGTCTTCTTTTACTCTACAAATCTTTATTCGTTAAAACAGGTAAAGCAAAGGGACAGAGTTGTTGCTTTAGTCCAAAATTCTAGCAAAACAACAACTCTGTCCCTTTGCTTTGCTTTACTTACTTGCTGCCGCGTTGTTTTTTAACATCTCGCCAAATTTTTCTGTAGTTAATGGAGGACTAAATAAATAACCTTGCATGTTATTACACTCTTTTTCTTTTAAGTATTCCCTCTGCTCAGCTGTCTCCACACCTTCAGCAGTAACTGTCATATTCAATTTCTTAGCCATCATTAAAATTACGTCTACTATAACCATGGTATCTGTGGAGTCTGCGGTTGCTTGGACTATTGACTTGTCAATCTTAATTTCATCAATAGACATTTCATTTAATCTACTAAAATTAGAATACCCAGAACCGAAATCATCTATTGAAATAGCCACACCCAAATTTTTTAAAGGCTTAAGGATGTCATTTGCACTATCGATACTTTCAACAACTATAGTTTCTGTTATTTCAAGCACTAAAAATTTCGCCTCCAAATTTGTTTCCTCTAAAATATTCTTAATAGCCCTTTCTATATCATACCCTTGGAACTGTCTAGGTGAAATATTAACAGCAATGTGTAGCGACTTAAAACCAGCATTATGCCATTCTTTTGTTTGCAGACACGCTGTCCGCATAACCCATTCTCCAATCGGTACTATCAGTCCAGTTTCTTCAGCTATCGGAATAAATTCGT
>JAJOKP010000095.1:0-58032 GCA_021129775.1 Clostridiales bacterium | reverse complement strand
TTATTAATACAGCAAACACTGTAACTATAATTAGCAACGCTATACTAATTAATGCAATTGTGATATAGCGTCTTCTTAAAGCTTCTACATGCCCAAAGGTTTCACCGAACCATGTTTTGTGTATTTTACTATGTAGCCCGCTCTTTTTAATTCTATGCATACCTTCATTCAACAAGTCAAAAACTTCTGTATTGCCTCTAAGTGTAACCGCTCCGTACTCATAGCTCTGGAATGGTTCTCCAACTATTTTAATCTCATCAAGCAAATTATATTTTTGCGCAAAATATAGTGCTACCATCCTATTTCCGATAAAAGCTCCAAGTTCTGCTCCTGCTAATCTCTTTAAAGCCGCTTCTTGATCAGTAAAAAAAATAGGAATTATTTCAGGATGATCTTGCAAAAGTTCAGTAGCAATGTCTCCTTCTTGAAATGCAACTTTAACGCCGTCTAAGTCATCTATAGAATTAATATACACAGTATCTTTGCGAGTAAAGATCACTAGAGCATTTTCTATTGAGTGACTTACAAAAGAGAATACTTCTTCTCTTTCTACACTTCTTGCCATACCTTGAATTGCATCAACATCTCCTCTCATTAATGCCTCTATTGCTTCTGCCCAAGGCATGGGTTTTAGCGAAATGTCTAAACCCATTTCTAGCCCTATAGCCTTCATTATGTCAATATTAAAACCACGATAATCCCCTTCGTCGTCAATAAACTCAAAAGGCGGGAAATTTTCGTCACCTGCTATTATAATACTTCTCATATCATTTGCATCGGGTTTAGTAATAGGAACAATCACTAAATACATTACTAAAGCAAGGATAAAAAAGGATGATAAGACAATAAGCATTCTATTTTTCAGCATTTCTTCCTCCTTAAACACGCAAACATGCAATTCATATTTCAAATATTATGTATCACTAGATAAACAAAGTGATTCACACGAAATCTTAACAGACAAGGAGACCTACGAAAGGAGAAACCCTATTATAAGTTCGACATATTTTGCTAAAACCCTTTAAGAAAATTTCTATTCCATTACAAAAGATCAAGTAAAAGCGTGGCAAAAGCGACAATTCCGTCGCCTTGCTTTTTCCTTAAATGTTTACCCTCATACTGCGAAATTAAACAAATATTTACACGGACAATCCCTGCCCCCCTGCCTGTCCAAAAAAATATATTTTATTAAAATATATTTTGACTAATTTCCATCACCTGTGCTATAATTTGAGAAATATCTAATGAGTAGAATTAAACTTCGTTATTCGGAGCACAATTACAAAAAAGGGGGTTAATATGTTGCTTTCAAAAAAAGTTAGTTCATCAATACAATACCATCATCATTCTTAGAGAGTATGTGCCGTTTATTCACGATGCAGACTCCATTTTGAGTTTCAAAGGAGTTTGCCTCTAAGAAGGAATGGTTGATAGAAATCCAACCCAACCAGTAAGAGCAAGCTTCAAGTTTGTTTTACTGGTTTTTTAATTTTAAAAATTTGTTTCACAGGAGGAAATATGAAATACTTTAACGTATCGACAAAAGACATGAATACTTTAATAGGGCTCTCGAATCAATTCGGCTATAAAAATGCTGAAATCCCAACGTTGATAGACTTCAAGGAATTTACCAACATGGAGGATTACATTAAACGAAAAATGGTGAAATTTGTCGATGCTGACGGCATTGTTCAAGTGGTGAATTTCGATTGCACCTTATCTATGGCACAGATTTTTTCAAAGAGCCCTGAGTACATGCCAATCGAAAAAAAAATAGCCTACCTATCGAAAACACTTTATACAGATTCTAAAAGAAAAATTAAAGAGACAACTGTCTGGGGTATGGAAAACTACAATGAAAACTTATTGGAGGCAGATGGCGAGCAATTATTCATGGCTATTCAGTCATTAATTAATTTAAGCATTGAGAATTTCAAAATTGATTTAGGGTCCATTTAGTTCATACATGCAATGTTACAGTCAATTCCAGCCGAATCTACCAAAGAAATTCTTGCTCTAATTGAAGAGAAGAACATTTTTGAACTCACTTCTCTCTTAGACTCTCTAAATATAACTGATAAACAAAAACAAAACATCTGCAAAATTCCATTAATTTTCGGTTCATTCAAGCAATCCGTCGAAAGAGCAAAAGCTATCGCACTAAACACTAAAGCACTCGCTGCAATAGAAAGACTTGAAACAATCTACAATTTCCTTGATACCAAAAACTTTGCTAAATATATGATGCTAGATATGGGATTTACAAATACTTACCACTATTACTCAGGAATTATTTTCAAAGCTTATGTTAACGACTATAGCAAAATTATTTTGCAAGGCGGTCGATATGATAAATTAATGAGACAGATGGAGTCTGCATTCTCTGCATGCGGATTCACAATTGACTTTAATAATTTAAAGGAGGTTAGAGCCTATGATAACTATAGCTATATGCAAAGGAAGAACAGCCAAACAAGCTATTAAATTCCTTGTCCAGTGCGGCTATGAGTTTAAGGATGATGTGCAAACAACACGTAAGTTGATTATTGAAAGCACCGATAACAAGATTCAGGTTATACTAATGAAAGGCCAAGATATCCCAATCTACGTGGATGCAGGTGTAGTCGATATGGGGCTTGTAGGTAAGGATACTCTGTGCGAATCGGATTGCGATGTATATGAGATTTTGAGCCTTGATATTGGAAAATGTAAACTTGCTGTTGCAGGTTACGCAAACTTCAATTTCAAATCAAAAAAATTCCTAAAAATTGGCACGAAATATCCTACGATGACGAAAGCTTATTTTAAAGCTCTAGGTATTCGCCATGAAATTGTTGAGCTTAGCGGTTCAGTAGAACTAGCTCCTTTGATTGGTCTTTCAGATGTAATCGTGGATATCGTAGAAACTGGTAGAACATTATCTGAAAACGATCTGACAGTCCTAGAAGATATATGCGATATCAGTAGTAAGATTATCGCAAACAAATTACATTTTAAAACGAAATATGCAGAGAACGAACCGATTATTAACTCGTTAACATCGACTAAATTATGAAAAGAATAAAACGCAAAATTTAACGTGGTAAGGGGACGTTTTGCTAGCCATGCTCTCCATAATGGGAAAGCGTGGAGCACAAAACGTCCCCTTGCCGCATACTATTTATTAATATTTTTCATAGTAGGAAATAGTAATACATCTCTTATAGATGGAGAATCTGTTAATAGCATCATTAAACGGTCTATGCCGATGCCTTGTCCACCAGTTGGTGGCAATCCAACTTCAATTGCGTTTATGAAATCGTCATCCATCACATGCGCTTCATCATCTCCTGCTTCTCTTTGCAATAGTTGTTCTTCAAATCTTTCCCTTTGATCAATTGGGTCATTCAACTCAGAGAAAGCATTCGCTATTTCCCATGTATTGATAAATGCCTCAAATCTGTTTGCAAATTTAGGATTATCTGGATTTCTTTTTGCTAAAGGTGAAATCTCTACTGGATGCTGTGTAATGAAAATAGGTTGAATTAAATGTTTTTCTACAAATTCTTCAAACACTTCACTAATAATATGCCCATTTTTCATTCCTTTTCTTACTTCAATTCCTAGTTTTTTTGCAATATCTATTGCTTCTTCGTCTGTTTTAATTTCGTTAAAATCAACATCGGCATATTTTTTACATGCATCAACCATAGTAATTTTATCCCAAGGTGGTGTTAAGTCAATTTCTTTTCCTTGATAGTTAATTTTTGCAGTTCCTAACGCTTTATTAGCCATATGAGCTACAATATTTTCAGTAATTTCCATCATGTCATGATAATCAGCATAAGCTTCATACAATTCTACTGTTGTAAATTCAGGATTATGCTTCATTGACATCCCTTCATTTCTAAATAAACGACCTATTTCATAAACACGATCAAATCCGCCTACTATTAACCTTTTTAGATGTAATTCAGTAGCAATTCTTAGATACATATCAATGCCTAAAGTATTGTGATGTGTTACAAACGGTTTTGCATTTGCTCCACCTGCAAGGGTACTTAATATTGGCGTCTCAACTTCCATATAATCTCTTTCATCTAAAAACTCTCTAATTGCCTTAATTGCTTTAGAACGAATAACAAAGGCTTTTTTTACATCAGGATTAACTATAAGATCAACATATCTTTGTCTGTACCTTAAATCTTGGTCCTTTAACCCATGCCATTTTTCTGGCAATATTTGAAGTGATTTTGATAACAATCTAATACTTGATGCTTTTACAGAAATTTCTTCTTTTTTAGTCTTAAAAATAACTCCTTTTATTTCAAGTATATCTCCAATGTCATAGGTCACAAACATTTTATATGTTTCTTCCCCTACTCTATCCTGTCTTACATATACTTGAATCTGTCCATCCTTGTCTTGGATATTAATAAAGCTAGCTTTGCCATGCCCTCTTTTCGCCATAATTCTTCCAGCAATAGACACTTCTTGCCCTTCTAATATTTCAAAGTTCTGTTTAATGTTCTCGCTACAATGCGTAACATTTACTTTTTCAATCTTAAAAGGGTCTTTACCAATACTCTGCAAGTGCTCAAGTTTTTCCCTTCTAATTTTGAGTAGTTCACTTGTACTTTGCTCTTCATTTGACATTTCTCTCTCTCCTTAGCTACCTTCTTATATCCATAATTTCATAATTAATTTGACCATCTGGAATCATGATTTCAACTAAATCATCAACTCTTTTCCCAATAAGGGCTCTACCTATAGGCGATTCATTAGAAACTTTTAATTCATATGGATCTGCTTCTGTCAAACCAACAATAGTATATTCCATTTCTTCGTTTCTTTCTACGTCTTTAACTACAACTATAGACCCAATATTAACAACTTCAGTGTCAATATCATTTTCATCTACAACGGTTGCACCCACAAGCATATTTTCAAGCTTATTAATTCTTTCTTCCACTTGTGCTTGCTCGTTTTTAGCTTCGTCGTATTCTGAATTCTCGCTTATATCTCCAAAAGCTATGGCTTGTTTAATTCTCCCTGATACTTCTTTTCTCCTCACCGTTTTTAAGTGCTCAATCTCCGCCTCTATTTTATTTAACCCCTTTTTTGTTAACACTACTTCCCTACCAAACATTTCACTCCACTCCTTCACTTAGTTTTATGTTAAATATATTAGTGTGCATTAAAGTATATTCATTACATTTTAACTTAGCTCACTCTACTCATTGTACAATTGTAGATATTATATCAAAATCTTTAATCATGTTCAATTGGTGGATTTTGATGAAATTTTGTACGCTTCGCGTAGTCATTATAAGGTAGACACTACAAATTGTCAAGCCTTTGAGTAACAATTGAAAAAATCGTTTAAAACTTCTATCATTTCTTCTGCGGTGTTTATTCTATTTACATCATCTCTTATTCTTGCCGAATGCCTAAATCCCTTTATATACCAAGCTATATGCTTTCGCATCTCACGTATCCCTATATATTCACCCTTACAATCAATCAATAAATCCATATGGCGTAAAATTATAGCAATACGTTCTTTTAGAGAAGGTTCCTGCAGCAACTCCCCTGTTTTCATATACTCACTAACCTGTTTAAATATCCACGGATTCCCCCTCGCTCCTCTTCCTATCATAATTGAATCGCATTTAGTGTATGTAAACATATTTTTCGCGCTTCGTGCTCCAAAAACGTCTCCGTTTCCAATAACTGGCACCGACACCGCTTCTTTTACTTGTTTAATAATATCCCAATCCGCTTTGCCTGTGTAAAATTGCTCTCTGGTTCTTCCATGAACCGCTATCGCGTTCGCTCCATTTTCTTCTGCAATTTTAGAAATTTCAACGGCGTTAACACTGCTAGCATCCCATCCTTTTCTAATCTTTACTGTTACGGGTTTTATTGACTCTTTTACTACTGCTTTTATGATTTTTCCTGCTAATTTTGGTGATTTCATTAACGCACTTCCATCACCATTTTTTACAATTTTCGGAGCAGGGCAACCCATATTAATGTCTAATATGGCATTTTCTCTATCGTTAAGATAATATGCCGCTCTAGCCATAATATCAACATCAGAACCAAATATTTGTATAGCTACAGACTTTTCATCTCTGCTTATTTCTAATAATTTTTCCGTCTTCTTATCTCTATAGTGCAACGCCTTTGCACTAACCATCTCTGAATAGACCACATCACAACCCATCATGCTACAAATAATTCGAAATGGCAAGTCTGAAATACCTGCCATTGGCGCTAACATAATATTATTATTAAATCCTACTTTGTCTTTTCCCATAAGTTCACCTTGCTTATTCTTTCCCAAACATAATTCGACATACTCTGAACATTCAACTTTGCTTATAACTACTTAGGCGAAGCCTGACAAAGTTTCATCAAAATCCACACCTAAACTTTAATTTAGATTTTGATATAACGACTTAAAAGTAGAGAACCGAAATCTGTGATTTCGTGTGAATCACTTTGTTGTTTCATCTAGGCGAAGCCTGACAAAGTTTCAAGAGAATCATCCTCTAAAATACCTCGGGCTTTATGCCCGTGGCTGAAAATCAAAGATTCTTTTATTAACTATTTTCCATTTTTGTTCCTATTAAATATGATTCGCAACCCTTCTAAAGTAATTAATCTGTCAACAACATGAATACAATTTGTTTCACTCGCAATTAAAGTAGCGAATCCACCAGTTGCTACTACTTTAACTTTTCCGCCATTTAACTCAGATATCATTTTATTAACAATATTTTCAACTAAGCCAACATATCCATAAATAATGCCTGATTGTATACTACTTACTGTATCTTTACAAATTGTTTTACCAGGTTTAACAAGTTCAACCCTAGGCAATTTAGCAGCTTTGTCGAATAATGCGTCACCCGATATTTTAATGCCAGGGGCAATTGTGCCCCCTAAATAGCTACCATCTTCTGCAATTGCACAAAAGGTTGTAGCCGTTCCAAAATCAACGACAATTAAAGGGCCCCCGTATTTTTCATATGCTGCTATAGCATTAACTATGCGGTCTGCTCCTACTTGTTTGGGATTATCAATTTTAATATTCATACCTGTTTTAACCCCTGGACCTACTACCAACGGCTCTTTATTAAACAATTTTCTTATAGTATTGCCTAGAGAGTGCCTAATATTAGGGACTACAAAAGAAATAATTATATCTTCTATTTCGCTTGCTTTAATTTCACTAAACAAAAGTAATTGATTAATAAGTATACTATATTCATCAGACGTTTTATTTTCATCCGTATCAATTCTCCATGAGTCTAATAGTTTCTCTCCTTTGTATACACCTAGTACAATATTTGTATTTCCAACGTCAATGACTAATAACACCACATCACCTGCTCTTCAATTGTATTCTTTACATATTCTAAATTTGTTTCAAAGTTGTTTTCCTTTTCCGTATACATTATACTATAATTCCGACATATAGCAAGTCTTGTTGAGACCCATTCGACTTCATTTCGCTCAGGGTGACAGGTCGAGACCAGTCACTTTCTACTTTTATGAGACCTCCTTCAAAAAACCAACTCACATAATCAGCCTATAAAAATGGCATAAATATGTGAGTTAACATTTTTTACTACTTATGATTTTTGCTACACTTCTTTTTTGGCCTTCTTTAACTCTTCTATGACTGCAGGCACAACCTTATGCAGATCACCAACAATACCTAAGTCTGCTACATCAAATATTGGTGCTTCTGGATTTTTGTTTATTGCAATAATAAATTCTGACTCTTCCATTCCAGCAAGATGCTGTATTGCTCCAGAAATACCACACGCAAAATATAAATCCGGTCTAACTGTAGTACCCGTTTGTCCAACTTGTTGACTTCTGTCAACCCAACCAGCATCTACTGTAGCTCTTGAGCCTGATACTAATCCTTTAAATTCGTGCGCTAAATTTTCTAGTATATCAAAATTCTCTTTTTTACCAACTCCACGCCCGCCTGATACCAATATATTTGCATCTTCAATATTAGCCTTTGTTTTTTCTTCTTTTACTACTTCTAAAATTTCTACTTTCATGTCGTCACTAGATAAAGAAATACTGTAATCAATGATCTCTCCTGTTTTGCTTTCGTCTCTATCTAACTTTAACATAACACCAGCTCTAACCGTAGACATTTGTGGTCTATGGTCAGGACAAATAATAGTCGCCATAATGTTTCCGCCAAAAGCGGGTCTTGTCATTAACAAAAGATTTGTGTCTTTTTCTACTTCTAGCGAAGTACAATCAGCTGTGAGTCCAGTAGCAACTCTAGCAGATACTCTAGGCGCTAAATCACGACCAAAAGCTGTTGCTCCCATTAAAATAATGTCTGGTTTATATTCATTAACCATTTTAGTCATAGTCTTTGTATATGGTTCTGTCATGTATGTTTCAAGAATTTCGTGATCAGCAACTACTACTTTGTCGGCACCATAGTATATTAACTCGTTTGCCTTGCCTCTTATGTTATGCCCTAAAAAAATTGCCGTTAAATCTGTTTTTAATTCGTCTGCTAGTCTTCTACCTTCGCCGAGTAATTCTAGTGAAACTTTTTGCATCTCGCCATCTCTTTGCTCAGCAAAAACCATTACTCCTTTATATTCAGATAAATTCAATGTGCATCCTCCTCACTAGATAATGTATTTTTCTTTTAAATTCTCTACAATAATTTTAGCTGCTTCTTTATGATCAACTTCATATTTTTTCCCTGCAGCCTTAACGCCTTTAGTAAATGATTTCTTTACCTTTGTTGGTGAACCGTGTAACCCGATGCCTTCTTTGTCAATGGTAATATTTTCAATTGTCCATTTTTCAACTTCCTTTTCTCTATAGGCATCAAATATTCCACTTACACTCATATATCTTGGTGTGTTCATTTCTGTTAATGTTGTAATTAAGCACGGCATTTGAGATTTTATCTTGAAATAGCCACCTTCAAAAGCTCTCTTGATAACTAACACTTTATCTACTAATTCTAGTTCTTCTACATACGATACTTGCGGTATATCTAAATGTTCCGCAATTTGAGGTCCAACCTGCGCAGTGTCTCCATCAATTGCTTGCCTGCCAGCAATTATTAAGTCATAGTCAATTTCTCTAATTGCACTCGCTAAAACGCTAGATGTAGCTAATGTGTCTGAACCTGCAAATGCTCTGTCAGTAAGTAATACAGCTCTATCTGCACCCATTGCAAGAGCTTCTCTTAATGCTAAATCTGCTTGTGGCGGACCCATCGTCAAAACTGTAACTTTTGCACCGTATTTGTCTTTCAAAACTAATGCCGCTTCTAGTCCACTTTTGTCGTCTGGATTTATTATACTTGGGATCCCTTCCCGTATTAATGTCCCTGTTTCAGGATCTAGTTTTACTTCATTAGTATTTGGAACTTGTTTTACACAAACTATTATATTCATTTAGATTATCCTCCTCTACCTCTACTTAAGTAAATGTGCAGAAATTACCATTCTTTGCACCTCTGATGTTCCTTCATATATTTCTGTGATTTTAGCATCTCTATGCATTCTTTCTACTGGGTACTCTCTTGTGTATCCATAACCACCATGCAGTTGAATCGCTTGAGATGTAACTTCCATTGATATTTCTGAAGCATATAATTTAGCCATTGCTGCTTCTTTTGAATAGGACATTTTGCTATCTTTATAAAAAGCTGCTTTGTATACTAAAAGTCTTGCTGCTTCAGTTTTCATGTCCATAGTTGCTAATTGAAATTGAGTATTTTGAAATTTGGAAATTGCTCTTCCAAATTGTACTCTTTCTTTAGTATACGCAACTGTTTCGTCAAGAGCTCCTTGAGCCAATCCTAATGCTTGGGCTGCGATTCCAACACGCCCACCATCAAGAGTTTTCATTGCGATACCAAAGCCTTTGCCTTCTCTTCCTAAAAGATTCTCTTTAGGTATTCTACAATTTTCAAATATTAATTCACAAGTTGATGACCCTCTAATACCCATTTTGGACTCTTTCTTACCAATAGAAAATCCTTCTGTGCCTGCTTCAACTATAAATGCAGAAATTCCTCTAGTTCCCTTACTCTTATCAGTCATCGCCATAATTACATAGATATCAGCTTCTCCAGCATTTGTGATAAATATTTTATTACCTTCTAAAATATAGTGGTCTCCATCTAATACTGCTGTTGTTTGTTGAGCTGCTGCATCTGTCCCTGCATTAGCTTCTGTCAAGCCAAATGCGCCTAGTTTTTCTCCTTTTGCTAATGGTACCAAATACTTTTGTTTTTGCTCTTCTGTTCCATGTTCCAGTATAGGCACTGCACAAAGCGAGGTATGCGCCGATACTATTACTCCAGTAGTTCCACAAACTTTAGACAACTCTTCTACAGCCATAGCATATGCAAGATTGTCTGCACCAGCTCCGCCGTATTTTTTAGGTATTGGTATTCCCATAAACCCATATCTCGCAAGCTTTTTTACTGTTTCTACTGGAAACTCTTCTGTTTCATCAACTTCCTCTGCAATTGGTTTTACCTCTGTTTCTGCAAATTCACGATACATCGTTCTAATTAATTTGTGTTCATTAGATAGTTTGAAATCCATTAATTTACCTCCAGTCACTTTATTCTTTTATTTTAGGGGCATAATGTTGCTTCACCCATTGAAGACAATTTAGGTTTTTGACTTTTTTCATTATTCACAAATCCAATATCCTTAGGTTTGTTATAAAATTAACATATAGTATTTTTAAAAAAAAATTTTCTTTTCATAAATTAATACTATACTCAACTCTTACCTACTCTATATTTACATATTATAAGCAAAATGTAAAGCACAAATTTAAAATTGTTGTTATTTTTTTATAGAAAGGGGGTCAGATCTGACCCCCTTTTGCTCCTAGAGCATGTTAGTCATTTCTTTTCACTATCATTGCTACACCCAAACCGCCACCAACACATAACGTCGCTAGCCCAAGCTTATTATCACGCTTTTCCATTTCATATAATAAAGTCGTTAATATTCTTGCCCCGCTAGCTCCTATAGGGTGCCCTAACGCAATCGCTCCACCATTTACATTAACTTTTTCTAAGTCCCACCCAAATTCTTTTGTTACTGCTAATGCTTGTGCTGCAAAAGCTTCATTTGCTTCTACCAAATCTATATCCTCTAGCTTTAAATTAGCTTTCGTTAGTGCTTTCTTTGTTGCAGGCACTGGTCCAATCCCCATAACTGAAGGTTTTACTCCTGCATTTGCGTAAGATAAAATAGTTGCTAATGGTCTTATTCCCAGCTGGTCTGCTTTTTCTTTTGACATAATTACTAAAGCAGACGCTCCATCATTAATCCCAGAAGCGTTTCCTGCAGTAACAGTTCCATCTTTCTTAAAAACTGGTCGTAATTTAGAAAGTTTTTCTACTGTTACTCCTCTTTTCGGATATTCGTCTTTGCTAACAACTATTGGCTCCCCTTTTCTCTGCGGTACCGTGACTGAAACAATTTCATCAGAAAATCTATTTGAATTCATGGCTCTTTCTGCTCTATTCTCACTTTCAGTTGCGAACTTATCTTGCTCTTCTCTTGAAATACTATATTTCTCTGCCAAATTTTCAGCTGTTATTCCCATATGATAATTATTAAAAGCATCGGTAAGTCCATCAAGCACCATGGAATCAAGCATATTCGAATCACCCATTTTTACCCCCCATCTTGCTTTAGGTAGTAAATACGGAGCTTGACTCATGTTTTCTGTTCCACCAGCAATTACAACTTCGTTGTCCCCTACTAGTATTGTTTGTGCTGCGATTGCTACAGCATTAAGCCCAGAGCCGCATAACATATTGATTGTTGTCGCAGGCGTCTCTACAGGTATGCCGGCTTTTATAGCTGCTTGTCTGGCAACCCCCTGCCCCAATCCTGCTTGCAGAGTACACCCCATTAAAACTTCATCCACTTGTTTAGAGCTAATCCCTGCTCTGTTTATTGCTTCTTTTATTACTATCGCTCCTAATTCGGGGGCTGAAACTTTTGCTAATACACCGCCAAAGCTCCCTATTGGTGTTCTTACAGCGCTTGCAATTACTACCTCTCTCATCATAAACCCTCCTTTAAATTTCCTGCTTCACCTACTCACTACATACTTTGAAACTTGTGTCATCATTAGTTTTATTTGGCATATATAATGTAGATTGCTACATGCTCATGCTTTCAATCAACATATAATTCGCAATTTCTGTGCCCGACCTCCTAGATAATTAACTAAATATAATTGTTTTCTCCTCTAATTGAAACATCTCCAGAATTTAATAGCATTTCTTTGTTATCATCCATTTTAATCATCAGTCCACCGTCAACAGTTATATCTTTTGCAATTGCATATATTTTTTCGTTTTTTCTTAAAACCACAATCTTTTTACCTAGTAAAGCTGAGTACTTTCTAAGTCCTGAAATAATTCCCTCTAACGAGTTCTCTACAACGAAATTTTGGTAATGCTTTTCAAACTTCTCTATTACCATAATAAAGAGGTCTCTTCTGCCAATTTCTTTTTCTGTCTCTATTAACAGCGAAGTCGCTACTCCGCCTAATTCTTCATTAAATCTTTTTGTGTTAACGTTTATCCCTATTCCTACTATAATATAATTAACTTCTCCTAATTCTCCTGCCATCTCGGTCAATATTCCACATGTTTTTTTACCATTGATTACAATGTCATTTGGCCATTTAATTAATGCTTCGCATTTGCATAATTCCCTGGTTGCCTGACAAATCGCCACTGCTGCTATTTGAGTTACCTTACTAGCTTCTGTCGATGGTATTTTAGGCTTTAGTATTATTGACATCCACAGACCTTCATTTTGCGGAGATAGCCAATTCCTGCCTCTTCGCCCTCTGCCCGCTGTTTGCGAGTTAGCAATTACGATTGTCCCATGCTCTTCTTTGTTAACAATTTTTTTCGCAAAATTATTTGTGGAGTCAATTTCATCAAAATATATTATTTTCTTTCCAATTTCTTTCGTATTTATACTTAATTGCAAATCTGTTTGAGACAATCCTAAGGTGCTACTCAACAGGCAATAACCTCGCTTCCTAACACTTTCTATAGTATGCCCCTCTTCTTTTAAACACGCGATATTTTTCCACACCGCTGTTCTCGATATCCCCAGTTTCTGGCTTAATTTCTCTCCCGAAACATATTCCCCTTTGCTCTCATATAATTCTTTTAAGATTTGCTTTTTCATCCTAGCCCCTCCAAAAACTTCGTTAGAATATTCACAACACTCTTAATGCACTAAAAGGATGCACCTATGCACCCTTTCATCGCTATCATTATTAAATTCTATTCAGTTACCCACTAGATAAACAAACAAAGTGATTCACACGAAATCAAAGATTTCAGTTCTCTACTTTAAGCGGAACACCTACAATTTTTACTTTTTGTTCACTGCCATCATTGATACATCATATACTTAACCAAATAAAGACAGTAATATTCCTGCAGCTACTGCAGAACCAATAACTCCTGAAACATTTGGTCCCATTGCGTGCATAAGGAGGAAATTGCTAGGATTCTCTTTTTGCCCTACTGTTTGCGATACTCTAGCAGCCATAGGAACAGCAGAAACGCCTGCCGAGCCAATAAGTGGATTTATTGCATTTCCACCCATCATTTTATTCATAACTTTAGCAAGTAACACTCCAGATGCGGTACCTACAGCAAAGGCAACTACTCCTAGTACTATAATTTGCAAAGTCTCAAATTTCAAGAAGTACTCTGCTTTTGTCATTCCTCCTACACCTAGCCCGAGTAATATAGTAACTATATTAATCAATTCATTCTGTGCCATTTTCGATAATCTGTCTGTTACCATTGATTCACGAAGCAGGTTCCCTAACATTAACATTCCCACTAATGTAGTTGCGGGAGGCAACAGTAATGAAACCAGTAAAGTAACCACTATTGGAAAAAGAATCTTCTCTTGCTTTGTAACGACTCTTAATTGTTTCATTTTAATCTGTCTTTCTTTCTTCGTAGTTAAAGCTTTCATTATAGGAGGTTGTATTATTGGAACAAGCGCCATGTATGAATAAGCGGCAACAGCTATTGGCCCAAGTAAATCAGGAGCCATTATCGAAGTTATAAATATAGCTGTAGGTCCGTCAGCTCCACCAATTATTCCAATAGATGCTGCTTCTTGTGCAGAAAAACCGAATAATACTGCGCCTATAAATGTAAAGAATATGCCAAATTGCGCAGCCGCCCCTAGGAACAAACTCTTAGGATTTGCAATCAAAGGACCAAAGTCAGTCATAGCTCCTACACCTAAGAAGATTAAAGGCGGGAATATTCCTAAATGGATTCCTTTATAAAAATAGCCTAGTAGCCCTCCAGGGATTTCAGTGTAAATTCTTGCAGGAATTCCTGTAGCCAACATTTCTGTCGTTGGATCAGCCAACATTCTTGCCGTGTCAGCAGCAGTTTCTGGATTTACTGATTTAATAATTGTTTCTCCTGCTTCAACCAGTCCTGAAAGCGGCAAATTTACAAGCAACATCCCAAATGCTATAGGAAGCAGTAGTAATGGTTCAAACTTCTTAGCAATTGCTAAGTACAGCAAAATACATGCTATCACTATCATTATAGCGCTTGGAATATCCATGTTTGCGTATCCTGTTGTATGTAAAAATTTATATACTACATCTAACATTGTTGAGTCTCCTTTCAAATCAGACTGCGAATTCTTTTTGCTTCGCCCGTCAATTTATTTTCTTCTCTAGTGCTAGGTTAGTGAGACCAACAAATCTCCACCATTAACTGCAACACCCTCTGTAACATGTATTTTTTCTACTGTCCCATCTTGCTCCGCCATTATTTCATTTTCCATTTTCATTGCTTCCAATATAATTAAGACATCGCCTGCTTTTACTTGTTGCCCCTCTTTTACCTGTATTTTCCATATGTTCCCTGGCATAGGAGCTTCTACTGTAGTAGCTCCTGCTGAAGCCTTTGCTTGTTTTGGCGCAGCTTGCACAGGTTTTGGAGCAGGTTTTGGTGTAGCTTTTAGAGTTGTAGTAGCTACTGGTCTACTTGTTGGCACTGACGGTGCTCCTCCGTTTAACTCTTCAACTTCTACTTCATAGCTAACGCCATTTACAGTAATATTATATTTCTTCATTAGTTATTCCTCCTAAATTTAATACACCTAGTTTGCAAATTTACGATTATCTTAGCATTCAATCACTTCTTTAAATATTTACTATAACATACTACCTATCTGTTCAGTTCTACCCGCTTTAGCCCAAGCAGGACTCTCATTGTTAACTCTTCTTATATTTTTTACTACAATATTACATGTCGAAGTGTTTAGGGTTGCACTAATAGCTGCAGCAATGACCGCTACAAGTTCTGCATTATCAATCTCGACTTCGGCAATTTCATTATTTTTCACATTTGTGGATTGTTCTTCGCATTCTATTTTATGACACACCGCAGGTTTGCCAATAGTTTTTTCCATAATTCTAATAACGAGATACAGCGCCAGCAAAGCAACAAACACTATTGCAATTCCTATGATTGTTACTTGTAAACTCGCTACAATTTTTTCGCCCGTAGTTAACGTATCCATAGAATACTTCATTCTCTCTAATAGCATTGCTAAATGTCACCTCTCTTTTTAAAATCTATTACACTGGTAAGTTACCATGCTTTTTAGATGGTCTTACTTCCCTTTTGCTAGCCGTCATATTTAGTGCATCAATAAGCCTTTTTCTAGTTGATGAAGGTTCAATCACATCGTCAATATAGCCTCTCTCTGCCGCCTTATATGGCGTAGCAAATTCTCTCTTATAATTATCAACTAACTCCACACGAATCATTTGCGGATCATCAGAATCAGCAATTTCTTTTCTAAATATTATGTTTGCAGCACCATCTGGTCCCATAACAGCAATTTCAGCACTTGGCCATGCAAGAGAAACATCTGCACCTAGTTCTTTACAGCACATCGCTATGTATGCTCCACCATATGCTTTTCTTACAATTAATGTAATTTTCGGCACTGTCGCCTCACTATACGCATATAGTAGTTTTGCGCCATGCCTTATTATTCCTCCATACTCTTGTGCTGTTCCTGGTAAGAATCCAGGTACGTCCACAATGCTTAGTACTGGAATATTAAAGCAATCGCAAGTTCTTACAAATCGCCCTGCTTTGTCTGAAGCATTTATATCTAAACATCCTGCTAACACTTTAGGTTGATTTGCAATGACTCCAACAGATTGTCCATTTAACCTAATAAATCCTGTAATTATGTTTTTAGCATAATCAGCTTGTGTTTCAAAAAAATCGTTCTCGTCCGCAATCGCTTTAATAATATTTTTCATATTATAGGGCTTATTCGGATTTTCTGGTATAATTTCATCTAATTCAGGAATCAGCCTATTTAGCTCATCTTGAACTTCATAAATTGGCGCTGTTTCCATATTATTAGATGGCAAAAAGCTAAGCAGTTTCTTAATGTCTTCAATACACTCAGCCTCACCATCAGAAACTAAATGTGCAACTCCACTTATAGTATTATGAGTCTTTGCACCACCAAGAACTTCTGATGTTACCTCTTCGCCTGTCACTGTCTTAATTACTTGAGGCCCAGTAATGAACATCTGGCTAGTTTTGTCAACCATGAAAACAAAATCGGTAATAGCAGGCGAATAAACCGCTCCACCAGCACATGGTCCCATTATGGCTGTTATTTGCGGTATTACCCCTGATGAGATCGTGTTTCTAAAGAAAATGTTTGCATACCCTGATAGCGCATCAACACCTTCTTGTATTCTTGCCCCACCAGAATCGTTAATGCCAACCATTGGAGCTCCCATTTTCAATGCTAAATCTTGTATCTTACATATTTTTTTTGCATGCATTTCTCCTAAAGAACCGCCTAAAACTGTAAAATCTTGCGCATAGGCGTAAATAAGTCGCCCATCTACTTGCCCATAACCTGTTACTACTCCCTCTCCTTGCGCTTTAGTTTTATCCATGCCAAAATTCTTACATCTGTGTTTTACAAATGCTCCTACTTCTACAAATGAGCCTTCATCAAATAGCAAGTTGATTCTTTCCCTAGCAGTCTTTTTACCTTTTTTGCGTTGACTTTCAATTCTCTTTTCACCGCCACCTAATTTTACATCCTCTTTAAGTTGGCGCAGTTGTTCTAGCTTGCTTGACGACATCATATACCCTCCTAAAATAATGTTACTTTATTGAGATTACTATTTTAAATGTTCCACTCAGAAATCGCAACAAAATGAGTGCTCCGTCTCTGTGGTCTACACTAAACAAATTTACTATCTTTCGCTTAGTTCTACTAGCACTCCGCCAGTACTCTTCGGATGACAAAAAGCTATTTTTGCCCCACCTGCACCATATCTTGGTTTTTCGTCAATCATTCTAATTCCTTTATCTTGCATTTCTTGAATAGCTTTTTCAATATTCGCTACTTGAAATGCTATATGCTGCATCCCTTCACCTTTTTTCTCAATAAATCTAACAATTGGTCCATCTTTGTCTGTAGATTCTAAAAGTTCAAGTTCTGTATCTCCTATTGGCAAGAAGGCAACTTTAACCTTCTGCTCAGTCACTTCCTCAATTTCCGTACACTCAATGCCTAATACGTCTTTATAGAACTTTAATGACTCTTCTATGTTCTTTACAGCTATTCCAATATGATCAACCTTTTTTACATCCACTATTGTCCACCTCCTTCATAGATTTAACAAGCAATTCTACAGAAGCAGTATACGGATCAATCTTTCGTTTAGCTGCCTGCTCTGCATATATTCTCACATCATTTTCATTTGATGAATCATTCACTATTCTATCAATTATTCTATCTTTAATCAATCCAATTATTTCAGCCTCACTATTTAAAATTCTTTTTTCCAAAAAAGTCCCGGAACTAATCAGAAAATTTTTGTGTTCAAAAACATTATCAATTAACTCTTCAATTCCTTCATTATAAGTTGCAACTACTTTAGTCACTGGCGGACGCCAATTAGTGCAACTAAAGTCTAACATCATCTCAATCTCAACTTTAGTTCTATCTGCGCCATCTCTGTCGGATTTATTAACTGCAAATATATCTGCTATTTCCATAATTCCAGCCTTTAATGCCTGTATATCATCACCTAATCCTGGAACCATTACCATTACAACAGTATCTGTAGCCTTTACAATATCAATTTCTGACTGTCCTACTCCTACTGTCTCTATGAAAATATAGTCAAAGCCAGCAATGTCTAGTATTTTTACGGCAGCGTGTGTCGCCTTTGATATGCCCCCTAAATGACCTCTTGCCCCCATGCTTCTGATGAAAACCCCTGGGTCAGTGGCTAGTTTATTCATTCTGATTCTGTCTCCTAATATTGCTCCTCCAGTAAATGGGCTAGTTGGATCAACTGCAATAATGCCAACTTTTTTGCCTTCCTTACGAAGGTTGCTAGCCAACTTATCTGTCAAAGTGCTCTTGCCTGCTCCTGGCGGTCCTGTAATACCTATAACATACGCTTTACCCGAAAATTTATATAAATCACTTAATATTCTTAAAGCTTCCTCATCATTTGCTTCAACCAAAGTAATCATTCGAGCAATGGCTCTTTTTTCTTTGTTTAGTAATCCGTTTAGTAAGTCCATATTGCTATCTCCCTATCTGCTTACAGTTCTCTCCCAAAGGCAAGAGGGGGTAGTTCTTGCTTTGCCATATGTTCTATATATTCCTTCATGAACATCGAACGCTATTTTTTACATTGTTCCTAATAAAATCTATAGTGACTTGAGTTGAGGTTCCATGTGTAAAAATTTCTGCAATCCCTTTTTCTTTTAGTTGTGGAATATCTTCTTCTGGTATTACGCCGCCACCCAAAACTAATATATCATCATAAGCATTCTCTTCTTTTAGTAGCTCTACTACTCGTGGCAACAAATAATTATGTGCCCCAGATAAAATACTTAATGCCACAGCATCTACATCTTCTTGTATCGCAGATTGTACAATTTGCTCAGGTGTTAGCCTAAGCCCAGTATATATTACTTCCATTCCTGCATCTCTTAATGCTCTTGCAATCACTTTAGCTCCACGGTCATGTCCATCTAGACCTGGTTTTGCAATTAAAACCCGAATCGTTTTCCCCATGTGCATTTCCTCCTCATTTTCTTACTGGTAAAACTCTATTAAATAATGACACTCTGTTCGTATTCTCCAAAAACTCCTCTTAATTCATCGCAAATTTCTCCAAGCGTAGCATAAGCTTTCACCGCTTCAAGTATATACGGCATTAAATTATCATCGCCTGTTGCAGCATCTTTTAACGCTCTAAGTCTGCTTTCTACTTCTTTCTGGTTTCTTTCACTTTTAAGTTGATTTATCTTAGCCTTCTGCATTTCGCCTACAGCAGGGTCAACTTTTAACAAACCCTTTGGTGCTTTCTCTTCAATTTTAAATTTATTCATCCCTACTATTATACGTTCATTTTTCTCCACTTGTATTTGATATTCGTAGGAACTATCCATAATTTCTTTTTGTATATATCCTTTTTCTATAGCTTTTGCTGCCCCACCCAAATCGTCAATTTTTTTGATGTAGTCCATTGCACCATTTTCAATTTCTGTAGTTAGGCTTTCAACATAATACGAACCTGCAAGAGGGTCGATGGTTTCTGCTACCCCGCTTTCATGCGCAACTATTTGCTGTGTTCTAAGTGCAATTCTTACAGAGTCTTCCGTAGGAAGTGCTAATGCTTCATCTTTAGAATTTGTATGTAGTGATTGCGTACCACCTAATACCGCTGCTAATGTTTGTATAGCAACTCTTACGATATTGTTTTCAGGCTGCTGCGCAGTTAATGTTGAGCCTCCTGTTTGAGTATGGAATTTTAGTTGCATAGATTTAGGATTCTTTGCTCCAAATCTTTCTTTCATGATTTTAGCCCATAATCTTCTTGCAGCTCTATATTTAGATACTTCTTCTAATAAGTCATTATGTGCATTGAAGAAGAATGATAATCTAGGTGCAAAACTATCAACCTCAAGCCCCGCTTTTATTGCTGCTTCTACGTAAGCAATCCCGTCCGCCAAAGTAAATGCAACCTCTTGTGTTGCTGTTGAACCTGCTTCTCTAATGTGATACCCCGAAATACTTATTGTGTTCCATTTTGGTACTACCTCAGCACAGTATGCAAATATATCTATGATTAGCCTCATTGATGGCTCTACAGGGAAAATATAAGTGCCTCTTGCAATATATTCTTTCAATATGTCGTTTTGTATTGTCCCTTTTAATTTGTCAGATGAAACACCTTGTTTTTCTGCAACCGCAATATACATCGCTAAAAGCACTGCTGCAGGTGCATTAATAGTCATTGAAGTACTGACGTTATCTAGTGGGATGCCGTCAAACAATATTTCCATGTCCTTTAAGGAGTCTATCGCTACGCCCACTTTCCCTACCTCTCCCTGCGATAAAGAGTGATCTGAATCGTAACCTATTTGTGTTGGCAAGTCAAAAGCTACAGACAAACCAGTTTGTCCTTGCTCTAACAAAAACTTATATCTATTGTTAGATTCTTCTGCTGTTGCGAATCCAGCATATTGTCTCATTGTCCACAATCGTCCTCGATACATCGTAGGTTGAACACCACGGGTGAATGGGAATTCGCCTGGGTAACCTGAATCTTGTTGGTAATCAAAATCTTCTACGTTAATTGGGGTGTACAGCCTATCCACTATTTTATTTGAAACTGTGGTAAATTGCTCTTTTCTTTCTGGAAATCTGTTCAAAGTCTTTTGAACCTTTTCTTCCTCCCACACGTTCTTTTTTTTCTTTAATTGCTTAATTTCGTTCTTGTCAAACATTTTCTTCCTCCTATACTATTTTGAACAATTTCAGTTTTGCAACATTCAATGGCTCATCTGTCTTAATCAATAAAGCACTCTCTTACTCAAAATCAATTGATTCAATTCAATTCAATGCAAGCACTCTTTAAATTCTATACACAACTACTACTATTATCTGCAAGTTCTAATTCAGCCCCTTGCAAATGCTATAATACAACGATATCTAATACAGTCATTCTACCTTCTTTTGCCGTTTAATGCAAGTATTTTCACAAAAAGTTTTGAGTAAACAAAAATCGCCTAATATAGACGATTTTACATGTGCTTTTATTTTTCTTCTTTCTTAGGCAATTCCACTATTCCTTCGTCCAATGATATTTTCTCTTCCTCAGGCAATTCTTTTTTTCCCTTATTATCTAATGCTTTCTCTTTCTCCACTAATGCTTTCTTTTCTTGCTTTATTAATTCTTTATATTTTTTTTCAACAGAAGTGACAGTATCATCATCTGTAATTTGCAAATTCCCATTAAAAACAAACCTAAACTGTGCTGCATCTAAGGTTTCAATAACTAACAACGCCTTAGCAATAGTGTGTAGTTTATCAATATTATCTTCTAGCAATTTTTCTGTTATTTTATAGGCAGTATCGACAATTCTTCTAATCTCTTTGTCAACTTCTGCTGCAATTTCCTCTGAATAATCTCGTCTTGAAGTAAAATCTTTTCCTAAGAATACTTCATCACTACTACTCCCTAAAGCTAGCGCCCCTATTTTTTCACTCATCCCATACTTAGTCACCATGGCTCTCGCAATTGCAGCTACTCGTTGCAAATCATTTGATGCGCCAGTACTAATGTCATCTAAAACAAGTTTTTCAGCAACTCTACCTCCAAGTAGATGTACGATCTGCTCTTCCATTTCTTTTTTCGTCATATAATACCTATCTTCTTTTGGTAGCACCATTGTAAAACCACCAGAACGTCCTCTAGGTATTATCGTTACTTGATGGACAGTATCAATCTTGGGTAACAACTCAGCTAGTACAGCATGCCCTGCTTCATGGTATGCTGTTAATTTTCTTTCTTCTTCACTTATAACCTTGCTTTTCTTAGCGATCCCCGCAATTACTTTAGTAACTGCCTCCTCAATAGTATGTATATCTATTTTCTTTGCATTTTTACGCGCAGTTAATAACGCCGCTTCATTCATTAAATTTTCAATATCTGCCGGAGTAAATCCAGGAGTCCTTCTTGCAATAATCTTTAAATCTACATCTTTCGCTAAAGGCTTACCTTGTACATGAACAGCTATTATGGCCTCTCTCGCTTTAATATCCGGCAGTCCCACCATTACTTGCCTATCAAACCTTCCTGCTCGTAGTAATGCAGGATCCAATATATCTGGTCTGTTTGTTGCGGCAACAACAATAACTCCTTCGTTAATTCCAAACCCATCCATTTCAACTAGTAGCTGATTTAGGGTTTGCTCTCTTTCGTCATGCCCGCCGCCTAGGCCTGCTCCTCTTTTTCTACCTACAGCATCAATTTCATCAATGAATACGATGCAAGGAGCGTTTTTCTTTGCATTGTCAAACAAGTCACGCACACGTGAGGCACCAACCCCAACGAACATCTCTACAAAATCAGAACCACTAATACTAAAAAAAGGTACTTTAGCTTCACCGGCTACTGCTTTGGTTAAATAAGTTTTACCCATTCCTGGTGGTCCTACCATTAATATTCCCTTCGGTATTCTTGCTCCAAGTTCTATATATTTCTTCGGATTTTTAAGAAAATCAACCAACTCTTCTAATTCTTCTTTTTCTTCATCTAATCCCGCTACATCTTTAAAAGCAACTTGTTTATCTTCTTCTTTGTGTTGCTTTGCCCTGCTTTTACCAAAAGACATCACTTTGTTGCCGCCACCCTGAGATTGGTTCATAAACACAAACCAAAACACTACAAATATAAGCATCATAATAATGTATGGCAGCATTTGAATATACCATGGCGTTACTGGCGGCGAGGCGCCCGTTACAACTGAACCTTCCTCCATTTGCTCTACCAATAACTTAGTGAAAGCTTCTTCACTATACATAGCTGGAACAAATGACTTAAATTCTATCACTGCCCCATCTTTTAACATTGTTCCTTCTAAAGAACGCTCTACTATATGAATTCTTTGTACATCGCCATTTAGTATTGCTTCATGTAACACGGAGAATTCTATATCTATTTTTTGCTCATTTGGTTTCGCAAATTCTTGAACTATCAGCATGAGTACTAAAAAAATTAAAATATAAAAGCTCGCGCCACGAAAAAATTTCTTCAACTATATCATCCTTTCCAACAAAAATATCCGCTAAATCATTCTATCACAATACAATTGTAAACACAATGATATATGATTATTATTTTTCAAACTATCATTTCATCTTTGGGGTCAAACACTGGCAGTTAAAGCTCGTTTTCATAGCATTCTATTAACAAAAATCTGGTTGTATTCTTTGTAATTTTATAATAATCACTTATTCTATGCCCTACGACCCACATTATTCTCTCTCCATCGCATACCAACGCAATCTTGTCACGTTCTTCTCTATCTATTTTTTTGTCAATAAAAAAATTCTTAAGTTTTTTCGTTCCCTTCATTCCCAAAGGTTTAAAAATATCTCCTTGCTTTCTATTTCTAATACATAGACCATTTATAATTCTATCGAAATCAAAAAACTTCTTACTTTTGCTTGCTCCAACATCTTTTATCGCATTCTCATTTACAAGTTTTGCTTTAAATGTAGTATTTAAAACATCGACTTTCACGAATCCCCCAATCTCTAATCTATATAAGTACTCCGCATCAGCATCATTTGTAGTAGTAGTAAATATCAATTTATCATAACTGATTGTTGCTGTAATCGCCATGGAAAGTTGCAATTTTTTCCCTGTACTATTATTGTCAACAAGCGCCAGTATATTCTGAATCTGCATATATGTAAAAACTTCACGTCTACCAACTAATCTTTCTGCTGCTAGTCTAAATACTCTCGTCTTCATAGCTCCATGTAATGTGTCAAGAAATGCAATTGGAATTGTTACTTTGTCATCGTTGTCTATCGTGCTTATCAACTCAAAATTTTCGTTCGCTTGTAAATCTAAGTAATCACTATCTTCCTTAAATATTTTAGCTGTTCTAGCAAGCGATTCAGTTAAGTTCGGATTATAATTTTCTTTTAAATATGGCATAAGCTCTAACCTAATTTTGTTTCTATGGTAAACCGGCTTTAAATTAGTAGCATCTATCCTTGGTGTTAGATTATTAACACTACAGTATTCTTCAATATCTTCTCTTTCAACATCTAATAACGGACGAATAACATCCCCCCTTTTATGCCATATAGATGATAGTCCTTGTAAACCTGCCCCTCTAAGCAGTCTCATTAATAATGTTTCGGCTTGATCGTTTAAATTATGACCAACTGCAATTTTATTAGCACCTACCTTTTCTTTAACTTCATTAAAGAACTCATATCGTTTAATTCTGCCAGCTTCTTCATCAGACATATGGTTTTGTTTTGCATAACTTGTTACATTCACGCTTTTGACAAAACATATGACATTCAATTCTTCACATAAATTAGCAACATACTGTGCATCTTTTTGTGCTTCTATCCCTCTAAAATTATGATTCAAATGCGCAACATATAGCTTCATTTCGTATCTGTCTTTCAACGCGCATAATAAATGTAACAAGCATACAGAATCAGGTCCTCCTGAAACAGCTACGACGACCTTATCTCCTTTATTTAACAGGTTATGCTCCTCAATTGCATCGGTAACTTTTTCTATACTCAGCATATATCATTCCTCGCCTCACTTGAATAATACTCTATTTATTACCTTAAGTCAATCCCATACTAAAACTATTCGTCTAAAGGCGAAGATTTTAGGCGAATAGCTTTGAAGTACCTTCTCGTGGCAGGAGTTGAGACTCGCCTGCTTGGCGCACCGCGCAGGCAAGCAAAAGCTCGTTCAAGGTGACAGCAGATGGGTATCCTCTGAACAGTATGAATTTACTTTCTTAAGATCTTAATTAATATGTCTAACCCTTTGTCTATTTCATTATTAGATATATTTAAAGCAGGTACAATACGAATGACTTTTTCTCCAGCTCGTATAATAAGTAGTTTTTCTTTAAAAGCCGCTTCTACAATAGCTTTCGCCTCAATGTTTAAGTGAAGTCCAAGTAACATACCTTTTCCTTCAACTGATTTAAAAGAATTGTTCCCCTCCAATGCCGCTTCTAGTTTATCTTTAATATACTTCCCTTTTTCTTTTACAGAATCTAAAAATCTTTGTTCTTTTACAACCGAAACAACTGCGTGAGAAGTTGCACACGCTAACGGACTTCCACCAAATGTACATCCGTGATCTCCTAACTCCAAAACATTGGCTTTTTTATTTGCCAAGACTGCACCTATTGGAAAACCACCGCCTAATCCTTTTGCTAAGCATAATATATCAGGGATTACTCCAATACTCTCATATGCGTAGAAAGTCCCTATTCTCCCAATCCCGCATTGCACTTCGTCAAATACAAGCAATGCTTCGTATTTATCACATAAGGATCGTGCCGCTTTAATAAATTCACTATTTAAAGAAACAACTCCTCCTTCGGCTTGAATTGGTTCTAAAAAGAGAGCGCATGTATTTTCGCTAATTTTACTTTCAAGATCTGCAATGCTGTTTACTTTTCCCATTTTCACCTTACCCATCAATGGCATAAAATCAGCTTGATATTTTAATTGTCCTGTTAAGCTCAAAGCTCCCACTGTACGACCATGAAATGAATTTTCCAGATATAAAATATCTCCTTTGTTTTCATTTGCTCCCTTACCATACTTTCTCGCTATTTTAATAGCTGTTTCTATCGCTTCTGTTCCACTATTGACGAAAAAGACTTCTTCATGATTACTTTCGTTGATTAAAAACTCAGCTAAATCTAATTGAGCATCTGTCCAAAATAGATTTGAAAGGTGGATAAGTTGTTTACTCTGCTTCTCTATTGCCTCCGTAACGACAGGACTGCAATGACCTAATGCATTAACAGCAACGCCTGCCACGAAATCCAAATATGCGTTTTGATCTTTATCATAAAGATAGGAACCATCCCCTTTTTCGAATATTACATCTGGTCGTGCGTAAGTTTTCATTAATTTATTTTTAATCATTCGTTTTCAGCCCCTTAATCATTGTTCCAATTCCTTCTGCTGTAAAAACTTCTAATAGCAACCCATGTTCGAGTGACCCATTAATCATATGAACGCTACGCGCCCCCTTTTTAATGGCTTCTACCGCGCATTGAAGCTTTGGCAACATGCCTCCTTGAATAATCTGTCTCTCAATTAATTCCTCGCATTCGCTCAGTGTTAACTTGGAAAGTAAAGAGTCTTTATTCTCGAAGTCCGAATATAATCCATCTACATCAGTAAGCAGAATCAGTTTTTCTGCACTAATAGTCCCACTTACTGCGGATGCAGCATAGTCGGCATTAATATTATAACTGTTCCCACCCTTATCAAATCCAATCGGAGCAATAACTGGCAAATATCCTTTTTCGATTAAATCCAGTAAAAACTGCTCATTAACCTTCTCAACCTCACCAACATAACCGAGATCAATTTCTTTCCCGTTTTTTTTCAGTATTTTCTTTTTTGCTTGAATAAAACTTCCATCCTTGCCGCTAATCCCTATCGCACCTGTGCCAGCATTGTTGAGACACATGGTAAGCTCTTTATTGATCATGCCTGAAAGAACCATTTCAACTTCCTGCATAACTTCCTTGTCGGTCACGCGTAGCCCATCAATAAATTGGGATTCTATATTTAACCGAGTCAGTCTTTTTGAAATACTAGATCCCCCACCATGAACAATCACTATATTAATCCCTAAATGTTCCATAAAAACAATATCTTGAATAAAAGCTTTCTTGGGCACTTCATTCTCCATTATGCTACCACCAAATTTTATAACAAACGTCTTCCCCTTAAACTCCATAATATAGGGTAAAGATTCTATTAAATTCTGTATACGTTTTTGAGAATTTATCAACTCGGCACCTCCCTGTATAATGGCAAACTCCCGAAATTATCCATTGGTAGATTATTCGAGTTTTATCAATCTCAAATTCACTAGTATCTGCTAACTCACACAACAAGAAATATATGGATGTTATCTAATTTATTGTGCTCGCTAGGAAACTCATTGATATTTCGAGATGCCACCTTAATAAATAATTATACACGCCAAATAATATTTATGCAATAGTTTTCGAAAAATACTTGCTTTTCCTATAGATGTCGTATATAATTATTCGTAAATTGTCATCTATAATCACCAAATACTTCGAATAAGGAGACGCATTATGAAAACTGGAATTATTGGCGCTACTGGTTATGCAGGCCAGCAACTTGTGTCCCTATTGGCAAATCATCCTGCTGTTACAATTGATTTCCTTGTTTCAAACAGTTATGTTAATCAAGAATACTCCGATGTTTACAAAAACTTTAGAAATCGCATAAATAAAAAGTTCATCTCTATAGATAAAGTAGATGAGTATCTTCCGTCCACAGACATCATTTTTGTTGCGATTCCTCACGGAAAATCCATGCACATCATTCCTAAATTCTTGAAAGCCGGAATTAAAGTCGTTGACTTTGGGGCAGATTACCGTCTGAAGTCTCAATCTACTTACGAAAAATGGTACAATTTGGAGCATGCATCCCCGCATTTTCTTGAAGCTGCAGTTTACGGATTGCCTGAGTTGCACAAAGCTGATATCTCATCCGCTCAGTTAATCGCTAACCCAGGATGCTATCCTACAGCTTCTATCTTATCTATTGCACCTTTGGCAAAGGATAAATTAATTGATCCAACTTCAATTATTATTGATGCAAAGAGTGGTGTGTCAGGTGCAGGTAGATCATTAAATACGGCAACTTTATATGGAGAAGCTAATGAGACCCTCAAAGCGTACAGCCTTATTACTCACAGGCACACGCCCGAAATTGCACAAGAGTTATCAAATCTATATCAAGATGATGTATCTGTTTTGTTTGCGCCACATTTAGTGCCTATGAATAGAGGCATTTTAACGACATGCTATGCCAAGCTAAATCAACCATACACCGAAGCCAAGCTATTTGAAATGTATGAAAATTTTTACTCTACTCATCCATTTATTCGCATATCAAAGGAACTACCCGAAACACGATGGGTAAGAAACACAAATTTTTGCGACATTTCACTAAGAGTTGATACTTCAACAAATCGCGTTATTGTCGTTTCTGCCATCGACAATTTAATGAAGGGTGCAGCAAGCCAAGCTGTTCATAATATGAATATCATGTGTGGTTTTGATGAAACACTAGGACTATCGCAAATATCGTTCTTACCGTAATTTTTTTTTCAAAATTCAAGAGAAATACCTACTAGTAAAACTAGGAGAACTGAAGTGCGAGTCTTTTAAAAAATAAAATCTCACGAATACACACTCGCGCTATTTTGAGATATTATCAAAAAATTTGGAGGAATATTCATGAAAATAACTAACGAATTTATGCCCATTGATGGTTTCAAAGCTTTTGGTATACATGGTGGAATTAGAAAAAATACTCAAAAAAAAGATCTTATGATTCTCTACAGCGAAAACCCTTCCGTTTCTGGAAATGTTTTCACTCAGAACGTTGCTTGTGCTGCTCCTATCTTGATTAGCAAGAATAACGCACAGTCTACAAACACTCGAGCATTCATTGTTAATAGTGGAAATGCAAACGCCTGTACAGGCGATGCTGGTCTTGAAAATACAAAACTTATGACAGAAGTAGCAGCAAAGCATTTAAAAATCGAACCGTCAGAAGTAATCGTTGCCTCAACAGGGATTATTGGCGTCCAACTTCCTATAGGTAATATTGTAAACGCAATACCAAAATGTGTCGCGAAATTATCTAACAAAGGATTTGATTCTGCAGCAGAAGCAATTTTAACAACGGATACTTTTGAAAAGAAAGCTTCAATAGTTTTTGATATCAATAACACACAGGTTACAATCAGCGGAATGGCTAAAGGCTCAGGAATGATTCACCCTAACATGGCAACAATGCTTGGTTTTTTCATTACTGATGCAAACATTGCAAAACCTTTACTACAAAAAGCAGTTTCTGAAGCAACTAGCAAATCGTTTAACATGATTAGCGTTGATGGCGATACAAGTACTAATGATATGGTTTCTGTCCTCGCTAATGGATCAGCAAATCATGCACTTTTAACAGAAACAGACCGTAATTTTCTTCAGTTTAATAACGCTTTGACAAAACTGATGATTCATCTTGCAAAGATGATTGCAAAGGACGGCGAAGGCGCTACTAAACTTTTAGAGGTAAACCTGACTGGCGGGCTAAATGACGAGGTAGCAGTCAAATGTGCTAAAGCAGTTGTCTCATCTAGCCTCGTCAAAGCAGCTTTTTTCGGCAGAGATGCCAACTGGGGACGAATTGTCTGTGCTATGGGCTACTCTGGAGTTGATTTTGACTTGAATAAAGTCGATGTAGCGTTCAAAAGTGACGGAGGTTATGTGAAAGTCTTCGACCAAGGTAAGGGGATCGTATTCGATGAAGAGCTTGCATTAGAAGTCCTTGATGAACCAACTATACAAATTCTCATTAATATGAACAGCGGGAAAAGTACGGCACAGGCATGGGGCTGCGATTTAACGCATGAGTACGTAAAAATCAACACTTCATACAGATCATAGAAAATCAGTAGATAACGAGCGAAACGGCATGCACAAAAGCCCGCCGTCCGTGAGCCACGAGGAAGTCTTTTGTGGTTTTAAAGCAAGAAAACACCCAGAAAACCACAAGAGCCCTCCCCATGGTCTTTACTTGCGTTTTCTCCAAATCGCAAGTTTTCTTTGAAAAGCAAAAAAAATATTTGCTCCAAACACAGCAATCTTCATAGTGAATCCTTCCATTTCTTTTGATACCATAAAAAGCTCTTTTGGAATATCAATATTTTGCGGGCATTTTGGCACGCACACACCACAATCTCTGCACAGCGAGGCATAAGCTTTTTTACTGGTAATGCCCCCAAGCTGAAACCAATAAAACTTTTTTGCTTTGCTTACCCTCATAGTATTTTTAGCGTTGAAAAGTTCAAAACACCTTGGTATGTCTACGCCAAACGGGCAAGGAATACAGTATCTACAACTAGTACAGGGAACCTTTTTCATATCCTCATACATTTTTTTCACTTCATCAATTGTTTTTAGCTCTCCCTTTGCCATTGAATCCTTTTCTACTTCTGATGCAATTTTTAGGTTTTCATCAATATGAGCATCTTCAGTCATTCCTGAGAGTAGTAAGGTTACTTCTTTATGATTCCATATCCACCTCAAGGCCCACTCAGCAGGACTTCGCTTAATTTGGGCTTTATCATATTTTGCTTGTATCTTTTCGGGAATACCATTTGCTAATGTACCACCTCTTAGCGGTTCCATCACCATTACCGCTATATCTTTATCATACGCATACTCTAGCCCCCCTCTGCCTGCTTGGTAATTTTCGTCTAAAAAATTATATTGTATCATGCAAAAGACCCAATCGTATGCATCAATAATCTCCTTAAATGTATCTTTGTCTCCGTGAAATGAAAACCCTATATTAATGATTTTGCCTTTTTTCTTCTGCTCTTCTAGAAAATCGAATACACCAAATTCGAGAAGTCGCTTCCAATTGACATCATTTAGTGCGTGTAGCAAATAATAATCAATACAGTCTACTTGTAACTTGTTTAATTGATCATTTAATATCATTTCCATATCTTCTGCTTTTTTAACTGACCAAGGCGGAAGCTTTGTAGCTATTTTTACTTTCTCACGATAGCCGTCTTTTAATGCTTTTCCTATCAAAACCTCACTTGCGCCTGCATGATATGGGTAGGCTGTATCTATGTAATTTAATCCTCTATCTATCGCCCCCCTTAGTTGAGCTATAGCTTTTTGTTCAATAATCCGCCCATTCTTAGCAGGAAATCGCATTGTGCCATATCCAAGTATCGATAATTTGTCGCCGTTTTTTGGTACTTTTCTGTATTTCACATTGTTCAACTCCTTCGCTACTCTCCCGTAAAACATAGTTCGATTAATACCATAACGTACACATGAGTATTCTATTTCTACGCACACATAATTTCCCTTAAAAAACAGCTGCCTCCGCAAACAAATACCTCTTGTCATTCCTCTATACAAAACACTGCGTATAACGGAACTGATTTTATTTCGTTTTCGCAACCAAAGTTTTTTGCTGATATTCTTATTGAGTATTTTGGATTGTATTTTTTCTTATATACATTTAGACTCCTTGACCTAGTGTTGATTCCTGCCTTTACTTCTATTGGGATTATCAAGTCCTCAGTTTGTATTATGAAATCTATTTCTGCTGTGTCTTTTGATGTCCAATAATGCAAATCGAAACCATTAGTTGACAGTACTTGTGCTACATAGTTTTCAACCAAAGCCCCCATAAAAGTAAACCTGTTTGTCTCTCCTAACATTATGCTATGCAGTGATACTTTAGATTTTAATGTAAGCAATCCTATATCACTCATGTATATTTTAAAACTGGACAAATCTCTATATGCTCTTGGCGGCATATATCCGTGTTCTATTTTATGACATTTAAGTACGACCCCAGCAGACTCAAGCCATGCTAGCGAAGCTCCAAAAATTGTTGCTGTCCCACCTTTTTGCACTACTTTATACTGAAACTTTTTATTCTCTTTCGCTAATTGGGAAGGTATAGAATCGTACGCCCCTATAACCTTTGTCGCTTCGTTTCGCGATGTATATTTAAACATATCCGCAATATAACTATCTAAAATACCAGCTTTTATACCAGATACATCTATTACTCTTTCATCTTCACCATACTTTTTAATAACATTTGGCATTCCACCTACTATCAAGTAAGTCTTAAATAATTCCAAACATAAGCTATGAATTGCTGGTGACATCTCGTCATTTTTGCTATAGCATTTTCTTATCTCTTTTGCCAAACTCTCTCTATCTAGAGACCACAGAAACTCTTCAAAATCCATTGGATATAATGTCATCATATCCACTTTGCCTACTGGAAAAGAAGACTTTTTTCTATCAATAGTAACTCCAAGCAAACTTCCTGCTGCAATTACATGGTAATCTGGTGCCTCTTCACAAAAGTACTTTAACGATGTTAATGCTCTTTCGCAAGCCTGTATTTCATCAAAAAATATTAATGTTTTTCCCTTCTTGATTTTTTTGCCAAAAAATAATTCCATCCTACCAATCAAAAAGTTTGGTGTTATTCTAGTCTCAAAATCTTTTACAATATCTTCATTCGTTTCAAAATTCACATATATTATATTTTCATAATTTTCTCTTCCAAATTCATCTATAATATATGTTTTCCCAACTTGTCTTGCACCGTGAATTATTAGTGGCATTCTATCCTTTTTATTCTTCCATTTTACTATCCTGTTCATAATTTTTCTTTTCATACCAACACCTCAAGTCTATTATACTGCGAATATTGTTTTTAAGTCAATAAAAATCAAATATTTTTTATTTTTATTGACTTAAAAGTGATTACTGTTCAGAGGATATCCACTTGTTGTCACCCTGAGCGAACGCAGTGAGTCGAATGGGTCTCGAAATGGACAAACACGAAAAAAAGAATTGCTACAAGGATGGTTACTTATATATGAAATTGCTTTGACCGTAGTAGAGACCCGTTCGACTCGCAAAAGCTCGCTCAGGGCGACAGCGGTAGAGTATCCTCTGAACTGTAACTAAAAGTGCAATCGCTTTAGACTGCTTGAACCTCGGTTACTTTCTGTATTTCACAGTGCTAAACTCCCTCATAATACACCCACAAACTACATCTTCATTGTTTCTTCAAATGTAATTAGATGAAGTTTTTTGTTTTCACTCGCTAATTGTTGTATTTCTTGGGTGAATCCTGTTTTTGAAAATAAATAATATTCTTTTACCATTGGGTTAAAATTTTGTTCCACTTTTTCTTCTAATTTGTCGAGTACAGGTGTTCCTACTTTTTTGTTTGTCCACTTGCATTCGCCAAATATATATTCATTTTGTTTGCTGAAGGCGACTATGTCAATTTCTGTTCCTTTGCTCCACCATCGTCCTATGTTTTTGATTTTTATATTTAAAGCATTTTTAATTTTAAGTTTTTTTATATATTGTATTGATAATTTTTCAAATTCTACTGACAGGTACTCATTCAAGCTTCCTTCTATTTCATTCTCGTATACCCACTCAATTTCTCTTTGCTCTAACTCCGATATATTTGGAAATACGTAAGCGAAATAAAATTTAAAAAAATTATTCGATAACTTGTACAATCCCGTATGTACGTTGGCTCTCGCTTTTAGTTTTTCTGTTACCGGATATTCTTTTTGTAATATTCCTAACTCTATCAGGTTTTTTGTATATACTGTTAATTTATTTTTATCTATGAGTGTTTTAGTATGTATCTGATTTAGCTTTGTGTTTCCTAGTGCAATTTTTTCAATTATTGTGTAGTATGTTTGTGTTTCCCGCAACTCTTGCTTCATAAGAAAGTTTACTTCGCTATATAATATTTTTCCTTTGTCTAATATTGCTTCTTTAATGTTTGCTTCTACACTTATAGTATCTGAAAATTGCATCAGATAATACGGTACTCCTCCTAGGATAGAGTACACTTCAAATATTTTTTCTTCATTATAATTCGGAAAGAATTTCGAGATCTCTTCGATTCCTAATTCTTCTATCTTATATATCCCTGTCATTCTTCCATATAGGGGATTTTTTTCTGATAAAATTTTCTTTTCCATAAAGCTCATGCTTGAGCCACAAATAATTATCATTATGTTTAGTTTTTTTAGTTTATGATCCCATAAGTTTTGGAGGATGGATGGAATACTTTTTTCGCTGTTTACCATATAAGGAAACTCATCCATTACAAGTATTGTTTTTTCTGCTGTTTCTAATTTGCTTAAATACAAAAACGCATCTTCCCAGTTTTTAAATGTGGCATCTGTCCCTAACATTTTTGCAGAAAATGTCCTTAGTTGTTCAACCCCTGTACATTCCTTTGCACTATAAAAAACACTCTTTTTGTTTTTACAAAATTCGTTTAGTAGCTCTGTCTTCCCTATTCTTCTTCGACCATAAATTGTTACAAATTCTGCTTTATTACTTTTATATAGTTTTTCTAAATAGCTCATTTCTTCTTTTCTTCCTACAAACACAAAAACACCTCAAATCATAATTTGTCAAATCATAATTTGAGGATATCATTTTTTTCGATGTTTGTCAAGTTCAACATGGTAAATCATTTAAACTGTTGAATTTAGCGGAATTCCTGAATTCTTTGTTGCAATTCTTCCAGAAATTCAAGTTAGGCATTGTTAAAGTCAGACAGGGGAACAGGGACTTGTCTGCTCACGCTTGCTTTTTCAGAACCAGACGAGTCCCTGTTCCCCTGTCTGGACTATCCAGCTTTACTTGTTGAAAATGTACTTTCTAGGTGTAGGTTTATAGCCTGCACGAGCCTTTAGATTATCTTGCCAAGAGTCGTCATCTTCGAACTTCACCCAGAAATCATCCTCCATCAGATTTGCTCTTGTCTTCTGTGCCATAGCAAAGAAGTCATATTCTTTTAAACTCATTAAGCTCAAAACATCCTCAATGTCTACTCTGTCATTAGGTACTACTCTATCCTCTACCCATCTAGCAAACTCTGGAAGAGACTTAGGTAACCTTTCTATTATATGCTGCTTTACTCCATCTGCGAAAATAACCTTAGGGTCTAAGACTTCTGCAACAACTTCTTTTCCACACATTATTTTAGGTGATGTTAACATAATATTCGCACCTCCACTTTAAATACTCCCAGACTGCTTTAGCTCTTTGAGGTGACAAATACTCTAGAATATCTTCAACAGACTTAATGACAGCTAAGTACTTAATATGTTCTAGGTTTATGCTATCGCCCACTAACTTTAGCTGTTTCTTATGAGTAGTTCTAAAGGGTTTAGCTTTATCGTGAATGTAAATTTTCGAAAGTCTAGATAAATCAGCTTCATCTACCCAAGCTAATAAACTAGCTCCTGTATCGAATATCGGTGCTGTCTTGTAAACCTCTTCTCTCATATTGAAAACAAATCCGAAATTATTAAGATGTCTATCTTCATTCCCAACAATAGCGTCAAGCGTTATCATCTCGTTGAAGCTTTTAGGGTTCATCCATTTTCTCGCAAGAGACTCCCACCCCTCTTTGCCTTTAGGTTTCTTCCTTGCGGTATCTGCTCTCTTATATATTGAAATAAATTCCTCTTCTTCAGCTAAGAAGTTACTGCATATAGATAGATGCTCTTTCCCATAATTGTTAACTTCTGGAAATAGGATCGCTTTGGCTAGGGCATACTTACAACGTTGAATCTTAGAAGCTCCCCTATCCTACTTCCTTCTCCTAGCCACCATTTCATTAACAACAAATGATGCAACGTCTTCTGCGTATGTTCCTGGTCCAAAACCAGCATCATAGCCTAATTCTTTGGCTAATTCATGGTTAATTCTAGGTCCTCCACAAATTAGAATTATATCGTCCCTGATTCCTTCTGCTTCCATTAATTCTACTAAATTAGTTAAGTTGTTAACGTGTACATCTTTTTGCGTTACTATTTGCGAAACTAAAATAGCATCTGCTTTTAGTTCTATTGCTTTTGCAATTAGTTCTTCATTTTCTACCTGACTCCCCATATTCAGAGCATCAATGCCTTTATATCTTTCTAAGCCGTAATGTCCGTCATAGCCCTTCATATTCATAATCGCATCTATCCCTACTGTATGTGCATCTGATCCTGTACATGCACCTAGAATTACTATGTCTTTTTTGAGATTTTCTAAAATATATGCCTCTACTTCTTTTCTTGACATTACACCTGTTTCTACTTTTACTACTTTTATCACTTCATAGTTTACAGTGTGTTTGCATTTTCCATAAAGAATAAAATAAGTATATCCCACTCCTAAGTCTTTTGCATGCACTACACTTGGTTCTTCAAATCCCATTTTCGCGGCTAGTTGTTTTGCTGCTTCTATTCCCTTTTCATCACAAGGAATTGGCAAGGTAAAGCTTAATTGTGTCATTCCATCATTTAAGGTATCCCCATATGGTTTAATTTTTGAATAGTCAATTTTCCCTGCTGGCATTATGCATTCCTCCTGAGCATCAAGATGATAAATGGATTATAATATTCATCATCTTTCTTAATAACTCCTCTTAATCCTTTCCCACCTGTTCGTAAACGCTTTACTCCACCAAATTTCCCTTGTTCTATCGTGTTATACATTCCGTTTCTTTCAATCTCTTCTATTAACTCAGTGGCTTCTTTTAATACTTTTTGCGCTCTTTTTTGAATGATTCCGTCTTTCTTAAATTCAATTTCGTCTCCTAGGTCCTTGCAATTATTAAAAACATACTTAGCATTTTCTATCATCAAAGCTCTATCGTGTAAATGCGGGGTATGAATTGCTTCCGTCAACATTCCTAATAGTTGAATCCCTTGATTTGTCCATATGGATATTAGATTAAAAAGTGCATTTTGGACATGTCCTTTGAAAATATCTCCAGTTATGAACTTAGTAGGAGGCATGTATTTCAGTGGCGAGATATAAAAAATTTCTCTCGCCATTTGCGCTTGTGCCAGTTCCCATAGAAAACCATTTTCTTCTTTAGGGTTCATTTCAAATGCATGACCTAATGCCATTTGCTCTTCTGGTAACCCCGCGAACAAAGCGAATTGTTCGTTAATAAATTGAGAGGCGAGAACCGTATGCGCTTCTTCAACCGCATCAGCTGTAGTCAAGTAGTTATCTTCGCCTGTATTTATTATGATTCCAGCAAATCCGTTAATAACTCTTGAAAAGTACTGATCTATAAAAGTTCTTTGCATGTTTATGTCTCTAAATAGTATTCCGTAGAGTGCATCGTTTAGCATTACGTCTAGTCTTTCTATTGCACCCATAGCTGCGATTTCAGGCATACATAAGCCTGAACAATAATTGCATAGTCTGATGTATCTGCCTACTTCTTCCCCAACTTCATCTAGTGCTTTTCTAACTATTCTAAAATTCTCTTGTGTTGCGTAAGTTCCGCCAAAGCCTTCGGTTGTAGCACCATAAGGCACGTAGTCAAGTAAAGATTGAGCAGTTGATCTAATGACAGCAATAATATCTGCTCCTTGCCTCGCTGCTGCCTGAGCTTGAATAGCATCCTCATAAACATTCCCAGTTGCAACTATTACATATATATATGGCTTCTCTCCCTCTCCAATTCGTTCAATTGTGTTCTCTCGCTCAAGCCTTTTGTTTCTTATTTTTTCTACAGAATTTATAGCCCATTCGTCAATCTTTGCTTTTATAGCTTCTTTGTCTTGCATAGGAATTTGCGTTAAATTTATTTCTCCCGATGCTACGGCTTCAGCTATTTCTTGCGGTGTTTTACTTGTGTATACGGCTGCATTCCCTAACCAAAATGCAATTCCTCTTTCAATCCCACCATTTTCTTTAACATCTTCCACCACTACATTAGGAAGAGGTGTGTCAATTTCATCAACTCCATCTATTCCAATTAGTCTTACAATAGTTCTTTCAACCGTTACCGTTGTGTGCAAATCAATAAAATCTTGTACATCAAGTGCAATTTTTTTAGATGCACCTCTTGCTCTTTTTATTAAATCAAAATCTAAATTTAACTTGCTTTCCATTTTAGACCTCCATTATTTTTTCTGTATTATTTCAAATGCTTTTAAAAATGTTGACAACAACCCCTTCTCCATGCATCCGCGTATCATCTACAGGGCGAAGTCAAATTATATAAATCCGTTTGCGCTATCAATTATTTCTTTATTTAATCCCATAATTTCAGCAACTAATAGTGCATCCCTTGGAACTGACTTTTTAGTTTTTACTTCTTCTAGTCTGTAATCCATATATTTTTCGAATATCTCTTCATATTTCGCTTTTCTTTTGACATCATTTTTCATTTTGCTAAGGTCAGCACCTCTTAATCCTTTAACCTGAAGATACTTAATCCCATCTATAGCACATAAACCGTCAAAATGAGATGTAATTATTGTAGTAGATTTTTTGTTTTGCAAGTACTGAATAATCGCCTTAGCAATCGCTTGACCTTCTAATGGATTGGTTCCTCTTGCAATTTCATCAATCAAAATCAAACCTACTTCGTCTGCTTTTGCTATGATTTCTTTGAGATTAAAAATCTCAGCTCCAAAAGTAGAAAGTCCTTGCTTTTCTGATTGTTCGTCTCCTACTGATAAATACACAAAATTCATAAGTCCTATTTTTGCACTTTGGGCTGGTACAAACATTGCGTATTGCGTCAGAGCAACAATAAGCGAAACCATTTTTAGCGTTACAGTCTTTCCACCCATATTTGCACCTGTAATCAACGTAACACCTCTTTTTATGCTGATATCCACAGGTATAATCTCTGAGCCTTTTAACCTTAGTGCATCTTCTGTACTCGCATGTCTACCTTTTACAATTTCAATATATACATCGTCGCATATATCTGCTTTTACAGCGCTTATTCTAGTTGCGTAAACAGCTTTAGCTATAATTAAATCTAACTCTGCAACTGCTAATATGTTCTCTTCATATTTCTCTACATTTCTACTCAGTTTTTCTACAAGTATTTTTCTTATCTTAAATTCTTCTTTTTCCTCTTGAATCTCTAAATCCCCTAGTTTGTTTACCAGTTGAATTGTATCGTTATTTTGCTTAACCTTAAATACCAAACCACTAAAAGTTTCAGAACTCATTACTACTTTATCGCTTTTACCTAGCTTTTCTATTTCACTTGTCTTTCCTCTATCTACTCTTATTTCGTCATTTTTCTTTGGCATTAACCCTATCTCGTCAAATACTTCTTCTCTTAATTTCTCTTTCATTAGCCTAATTTTCTTCTCTACTTCTCTTTTATTTTTTCTAATTTCAGATAAATCCACAGAAAAAGCATCGTACATATAAAAGGTTTTCGTACCTGATTTTTCAGGATCAAGCAGTTCTATTTCAAACTTAGATGAATTTAGCTTGAATCTGTTTAGATATATTTCTTCTGTTGATATAAGTAACTGGTGCAATTTTTCCATCTCAATGAATTGACATTTTAATTCAAAAAATTCTACTTCGTTTAGCACTTTTCTTCCCTGCAACCTTTTTATTGTGCCATGAATGTCTTTAATTACATGTAATGCGCTCTTTATTTCATTCATTTTGCTTTTATTCATTTCAGCAAATCTCTTTATAATACTCAAATCTTCCAAGACAAATCTAAGTTCCTTTATATCTTCTTTAAGATAAGGAGTCATGCTTATTTTGGCTTTGTTTCCGTAATCAGTAAGTGTCGGAAGATTATTTATTATTTCATCCAGACCTATACTTTTCTTTGTGCGTTCATCTATAAAGACATTGTTAATTATCTGCATTTTCTCCCTCCATTACATCTATTACTGCAATATTCGGCAGTCTCTTTTCCAATGTATGCAAAAAATCTTTTGCGTCAAAATTATAACCATACGGCGAATATGGGTTTACTGTTACAGCTAATAGGTTTATTCTATTCATTACTCTAATAGCAATTCCTTTTTTCTTTAGTATTTTCCACTCTCTAGATGAAACAAATATCTTAGTAGCATCCTGCACTATATATATTACGTCCTTATAGTTTTCCGCCACAGAAATAATATCTTCGAATGTTTTATAAACAATCGACCCGCTAAGTACCATGTATTTGCTATCTCCGTTTATCGCTTCACCTATTACTCGACCCGAACTTAAAGTAGTTGTAATATTTATAAACTCGCTCTTTCCTTCGTTGTCTATAATAATAAATTCTTTATCTTTAAATCTCTTACTTAGTCCTAGTTTTGACACGCCTTCCTCGATTACTTCTAAACTATACAGTTCTACTTGAAATACCGTTTCTTCAATTACATTATTCATGTCTCTACTTAATGCGGCCCCAGTAGCTAAGATGGTAGCCTCCGATATTGTTGGAGCCGCTGCAGTTTTTCTATTAATCGCTCCATCTAAAATCACTATCTCTGCACCATATTCGATCATTCTGTTTGCAATATCTTTTATTTGTGTATTCGTTTCTGGTCCTGCGATTTCCACATATCCACTTCTTTTAACTCTTGCAATGACCACCTCACCAAGAGATGTTCTACTATTAGTTATTTCTAATATCTCTAGTTTCGCATTACTCCTTAGTAAAGTTTCTTTTGCCGATGCAATAATCGTATTTTCCATAACAAAAATAGTTGGCTTTTCTGTTTTAGTTACGATGTCGAGTTTTTCTCCATCTCTGCCCGTAGATGTTATCCCTATAACGGCTCCAATTTCATCAAATTTTTCTATTAGATAATTTAGAGTAACTGTTTTACCAGCATTTTTAGACATGCCTACTACAGATATTATTTTGTACTTGTTATATATTAAGTCCACTAATTTCATAATAACCTCACCATCAATCTAAGTCTGGTAAAATATAAGAGTCTAAGGACAATTTGTGTTTATTCTATATTTTACGGCGGACAAAACATGTCGTGAGAAACGTCCCTGCGTCATACCCAACAAGACAGAGTACCTGTCCCCGTGTCTTATGTTTTCAACTACTCACTTCTTTTATGTCTATCAAGCTCAGCAGGCTCAATTGCAATTTGATTCCCTTGTAGCAAACCAACAACTCCGTGTAATTTTGTTTTTTTCTTTTCAGAACATATATCACAGGCGCACTCATCTACATATACATCAGGTTCTGTGTAAGTTGTAATTACTCCCTCGTAATTTCTTAGAATGATTTTGTTTGGCGATTGTGACAACACGTAATTCGGCATTACAGGAATTTTGCCTCCACCACCTGGCGCGTCCACTACGAATGTTGGAACAGCAAATCCAGATGTGTGCCCTCTTAACCCTTCAATAATTTCAATCCCTTTAGAAACTGAAGTTCTAAAATGCTCTATTCCCATTGATAAGTCACATTGATAAATATAATAAGGTCTCACTCTTTCTTTTACTAATCTATGCACTAGTTCTTTCATCACATGTATGCAGTCATTAATCCCTTTTAATAATACTGATTGATTACCTAAAGGCACCCCCGCATTTGCAAGTAATTCTAATGCTTTTTTAGCTTCTGGAGTTACTTCTTTCATATGGTTAAAATGAGTGTTTAACCATATCGGGTGATATTTTTTAAGCATATTAACTAATTTAGGAGTAATTCTTTGTGGCATTACAACAGGAATTCTTGATCCTAATCTTATAATTTCTACATGCTTAATTTCTCTCAATTTACCAATAATATATTCAAGTCGCTCATCAGATACAAGCAGACAGTCTCCCCCAGATAATAATACGTCTCTTATTTCTGGGGTTTTAGCAATATATTCTATAGCAACGTCGATTTTATCAACTGCCATATTCGCATCATTTTGCCCAGCAAACCTTCTTCTTGTGCAATGTCTACAATACATTGCACACATATCAGTAACTAACAGTAGCACTCTATCGGGGTAACGATGTGTTAAACCTGGTGCAGGTGAGTCCGCATCTTCGTGAAGTGGGTCATCCATGTCGGCACTGCCTTTTTCAAGTTCATTTTTCACAGGTACTGCTTGCATTCTAATTGGACATTTTGGATCATCTTTGTCCATTAAAGATGCATAGTACGGTGTTATTGCGATTCTTATTGTTGTTAAGCATTTTTCAATACCTCCTTCTTCGTCTTTTGTTAAATTAATAACTTTTTTCAAGTCTTCAATACTAGTAATCCTGTTTTTAACTTGCCAATACCAATCATTCCATTGCTCTTCGGTGACATCTTTCCAAAGTTCATTTTCTCTATAATTACTCACTTTATCTCTCCTCCAAAATTCATTCTTCAAAACTTTTAAATCAAGGGGACAGGAACCTTGATTTGCATTATGCGTAAATCTCCTCGTACGTTTTTCTTAATTCTTCGTTTTCTCTCATAATTTGAATTGCAATTTCTGCATGTCCTTTTGTATATCCATTTCCAATAATCATAGTTGCATCACTACCTACACCCTCTGCTCCTAAGGCTGCCTTAGTAAAGCTTGTTGCCATACTAAAGAAATAAATCAAACCATCATTTTTAGCCGCTAATACGCTCGACATTTCCGTATTGTTTACATTAACACAGTTTATAACTATGTCTGCCATTTCTCCATCTGTTGCTTCACTAACTTTTTGCATTACATCAAGCGCATCTGTTGCATCAGCGATAATATATTCGTCAGCTAAATTTAACATGCTCGCATGAACAAGAGAAGATTCTTTTCTACCTACACAAATTACTTTCCCTATTACTCCTGCCCTCCTTTTCGCCTCATATAAACATAGCATTCCTGATTTTCCACCCCCACCGATTACAACAACTGTGTCTCCCGGTTTTACAAGCTTTGCAGTTTGTGCCGGTGCTCCTGCAACGTCAAGAACAGATAACACTAAATTCATAGGTAAATCGCTCGGTATTACAGCATAGATGCCACTTTCAAATAAAATAGCTTTACCTTCAATATCTACTTGATCTGTATTAATTCTTATTTCATTTATTCTATCAATTCTAAGTGGAGTTAATGATAGTGAAACGAGAGTTGCAATCTTATCTCCTACTTTTAAGTCAGTTTTTCCTTCAAGCTTAGAACCTATTTTCTCAACGGTTCCTATTAACATACCACCAGAGCCAGTCACAGGATTCTGATGCTTGCCCTTTTCTTTGACGATTTTCATCATTATTTCTTTAATTCTACTCTCGTCCCCATTTGCTTCTCCTTTGATTTGTGTGAAGCTTGCAGAGTCAATGTTAAGAGTTGCTACGTCAATTAAAATTTCATTATCATAAATCTCCATGTTGTTATCGATTTTTATTGCTGGTTGCGGTAACACGTTTATTGGCTCTAAAGATCTGTGTACTCCATAAATACATCCTGGTTTCATTCTTTTTTCCTCCTAAATGCTATTATATTTTACAAAATTGCTGTCCGCTACTCCGGAATTTCATTGTGAGCAAGCAAGAACCGTCCCCGTTTGCCTTTCGTTCGCACACTAAAACAACTTGCAAAATCAATGCCAATTTTTAATCTTTTAGCTTGCTTGTTTTTTCAAGGGTTTCAAGCACTGCGCTCATTTTCATATCCACTAAACAAAATAACTGCCCAAAATTAAGCAGTTATATATTGAATTTTTCAATTTTATATTGCAACGTCTGCCTTGGAATTTCTAATCGTTTCGCTGCGTTTGTAACATTCCCACGAACTGAAGCCATTGCATCTATAATTAAAGCTTTTTCTAATTCATCCAAGCATTTTCTAAGAGATTTTCTTTCGCTTTTTCCCCAACCAATACTTACTTTTTTCTCCGCAAAGTAGTGAGGCAAGTCGTCCTTAGTAATTATATCGTCACTAGCAATATTCATTACCCCCTCTATAACATGCTGCAATTCTCTCACGTTACCTGGCCAAGCATAAGTTAAGAATATATCCATTACTTGTCGCTCAATTTTATTTACTTGTTTTCCAAATTTACTATTATATTTTCCAATAAAATAGTATGATAAATCAAATATATCCTCTCGTCTTTCCACCAAATCGGGTACTCTAATTGATAGTACATTCAATCTGTAGTAAAGATCTTTTCTTAGTAATTTCTTTTCTACAGCTTCTTTAGGATTCATATTCATCGCCGTAATTATTCTTACATCTATATCATATGTCTTAACGTCACCAACTCTGCGTATAAAGCCATCTTCTAGCACACGTAAGAGTTTAGCCTGCAGAGTAAGCGGCATAGAGTTAATTTCGTCCAAAAAAAGTGTTCCGCCATTTGCAAGTTCAAACAAGCCCTTTCTGTCTTCTGCTCCTGTAAAACTTCCTTTGACAGTCCCAAATAAAATACTCTCTAACAAAGTATTGGGGATGGCTGCACAGTTTTGTGCTATAAATGGTTTGTTAAATCTATTACTATAGTTGTGTATGGATTGAACCAGTAGCTCTTTGCCTGTTCCTGTATCGCCGTAAATAATTACTGAAGACGAGTTTTCAGAAGCCTTCATTGCTCTCTCCTTAATTATACGCATTACTCTACTATTACCTATTATATCTGAAAAAGTGTATTTGGCTGTACCTTTTAATTGTTTACGTTTCTCCGTTGCACCCTTATATAACTTCGTTTGTAAATCCACTACTTTCTCTGTCAATTTTTTCATTTGGGTAATATTAAAGGATATTTCTATTGCTCCGACAATTTTTTCTCCTTCTTTAATCGGAAATGAGGAATTGACGGTAGTAATACTCTCGCCTTTATAATTAATAAAGGATTGTTGCAAATTAACTATTTTTTTCCCTGTCTTAATTACTCCAAGCAATGTACTTGTATCTTCATCAAGCGAAGGATATATTTCGAGTACGTGTTTTCCCAAAATAGCATTTTGCTCTACACCATCTAGTTTTGCAGAGGCTCTATTACAATATATTATCTTTCCTCTTGCATTGATTATTTGAACAGCATCACTGACGTAATCTAAAATTTTTTCTATATTCTCTTTAGAAAATATCCCTTGCATCACTTCACCGCCTTTTTTTGGGCACACGTGCCCATTTTTTAGCATGCTCGCCTGTTTCTCATTCTTCGCCATCGCCTCTTAGTAATATCATTCTATCACAACTACGTATATATTTTAAAAAAAGCTTCAAAAAAAAAACTAGGCTCTTGAGTCTATACCCTTGGGCCTAGGTTCCCCCTTAATTGCTTACTTCATTTTTGTTTTCAATTTCATTTAACATACTCATTAAATACTTTTTCACTAATGCTTTCGCCTGTATATCCTAAGTATTGCTCTGAATAAACAGAATATACTAACTCGTCTTCTTTTGACGATATTATAATATCAGCAATTACATAAAATTTAACGTTTGTGTTTTTTTCAATATCTTCCTTCATTTGCATAAATTCATCAATTTCACCTAAAAGCCAGTCAGGATTCCCCATAAACGCTAATACTTCATCTTTAGAGTTGAGATAAGGAATTAGCCCATACCCTTGCAATAATTCGTCCTGATTTGCTGCTCTCTTTGCTTGCCCTAAATCGTCAGTTATCCCAACATAATCTTCAAGCTCTTTCATTTCTATTCTAATTAATCTGCCTTCTAAAAACCCATTATAAGTTTGCCAGGCAGTTTCACTACTTCTCAAATCTTCGCCATTTTTAATTCTTTGAACATAGTCACTAAAAATTTCAGCTTGATTACCCTCTATTCGACTAGAACCGAATTCAATTGCTGAAATCCCTTTAGTCAGCCCATTATGGTATAAGTAGCCGACATAATGTGAGCCCCAAGCTGGCACATCGTCAAAAGGATGCGGGTATTTCTTCTCTTCGGCCTCAGCTTCAGCACCTAATAGTCTTACAAACATTATCGCACCTTCTAACCTGTTTGTTGCACGCTCTAATTCGAAACCATTACCAGTACCTTTGAATACTCCAATTTCTTTTAACTTTTCTGCTTCTGAATCGTAACGAGTTAATGCAAACGAGAAACTCGTTGAAATAGTTACCAAGACTAGTAAAAAGACTAATAATTTTTTCATTTTCCGGCCCTTCATAACCTATTTTTTTACCTTGCAATCCCTTTAATTTCAGCCGGTAATGTTCCCTTATAGTAAAGCTTTCCGTCTTCTATTCTTAGTTCTTCAATTGTAAATCCATTTTGTGATGTTATTAGCGAGTTAACAAATATAACCACTTCTCTTTCAACAATTGCAACAACTCTTTCCGGCATTGCAACTCTTCCAACTTTTAGTTCGCTAATATCGATAGATACTGTATTATCTGATGTTCTAGACAAATATCCTCTTGCATAAACAGGCTTATTGTTTGCAATCGAAGCTATATAATTAGTTACGTGAGCCGTCAAATCTCTTGGACTTTCAGTCGCAGCTAAAATAGAAATAAATGAATTGTTTTCTATTTCCTGCCTCGCAATGTCCTCTAGAATTCCAGAATCTTTCAAGAAGTCTACAAATTTATCTGAAATCTTAAAGCTCGTTTCTCCATCATTATTCTGCCCAAATTTCAAATTTACTTCATTAATTAATTGCCCTTCATGATTTGCAGATGAAATTAATGCGCTCATTTCTTCGCTTGAAAAATGTTCTTCTATGACTACTTTCCCATTTGCAGAAAATTTATTGTCAAAAAGATTTTCAATGCTTACACTTTTTATGTCATCTATTTCAATCTGTGTTTTAGAAATTGCAACATTATAGTCTTTATCGCTCCAATCTACAGCAACTTCCTTTCCAGTATTGAGCATGTAATTAAACCCTAGCCCTATAGCTACAACTATTACAATTACAACAATTAAAAACTTAACTAGTTTTTTCATCTTATTTGCATTAGTTTCAGCCCTTTACTAATGCGCACCTCCTTTCAGCGTTATTTTATCATTTTCAATTAGCCTCATTATTTCTTTAGGCAATTCTTCTAACCCAACTAGCCTAGCAACTATGTTGCCCTCTAAATTTTTCAACTCACATCTTACATCTGAACTTTCCTCTTTTTCTTTTTTAATACTCACTATAACTATGGCGTTTGACACATTATTCTGCATATTGTTAGCCTTCTTCCTTAAAATCTCACTATTCCAATAGCTAGCTACTTAGTCATCATCATCGTAATCATCATCACCTGCTGAGACGATTTCTGGCACTGCATTTTCTTTCTCTGACCAATATTGGTCCTCATAAATCTGTCTTAGGCTATCACGCCGCTTTCTTCGCACTGGTTTTGCAAACTTCCCAACAAATGATAATAGTATTGTAACTGCTATCACAAAAAGTATTACTCCTAATATTTGCATTCTTTACACCACCTTTGCACTGTTTTTGAACCCCACTATACTCTGTACTCATATTAAAACATATGCAAATAAACAAAAAATAAACAGCCTTAATCGGCTGCTTTTTTATATAGTCTCATAGTATATTCTTTAATAACGATTACATTAATTCGGGCAAACTCTCAAAAATCATAATCATCTATCTTAATATTCATCCATCATCTCCGCATATACCTTTCTTGTTTCTTTTGATACATCCACTCCAAATTCTACGTCAATTATTTGAACGCATTTATTGTATTGCCTTATCAACTTCTTTCTCTGTCCTGTTTCATAAAACAGCAACATCAACATCCTGTGAGTGCTTTCGTCTGTCTCGTCAGCCAAAATCAATTTATCTAAATAATATTTTGAAGCTTCGTATCTTTCTTGCTCTAAGTATCTCTTTGCAACTGTTTTTAATGCTGAATAGTAAATGCTTCTCAAATACTCCCGTTCCGATATTGTCCATTCTTCGCATATTAATTCTGGAAGCAAATCTCCTTTAAATAAACCCAACATTTCTAGCAAATATACTAAAATTTTATCTTTGTTATCTCTAGCTAAACTAGCTTTTTCCCACAAAGTTTTGACCTGCGAAACATCACTAAAAATCAAGAAACTATCACTAAAGCATATACTATTTTTCTGCGAATTAATTACTTTTTCTTTACTCTCAAGCTTCCCGTTAAGTAATTTCCTTAAATTATACAAACTAGTGTTAATATTTTTTTTCGCATCATCTATTGACTTATCACTCCATAAGTCTTCAATAAGTAAATCCTTGCTTACTTTGTTTGGGTATTTCATAGCAATATACTGAAACAAAACTCTCTCTTTTGGTCTTCTCCACTCATTGTCACATACTTCTTTCCCATTTACACTCAGCTTAAACTTGCCTAGTAGACTTACAAAGATATTATCCGTTATTTCGTCTAATTGCATCAGCTTAATAAAATGTTCTAGCTTTGCTATATCAAAATTAAGCTCCTTTAGCTTTCTACAGACAGCGCTAAGCAGTCGTTTTTCTTTCATCAATGTATATTCTAATTTCTCTTCAACAACTTCTCCAATTAACCTGTCCATTCGATCTACAAATTCTTCAATGCATTCATCCATTAATACAACGCATCTATATAGTTGAGCAGGCATAGAGGCCCTCTTATCTATACTATTGATATAAAATTCTGCATTATTAGAAATGTACTTGCTAGCCCGCTTTTCGTTCCCGAGAAACCAATGAATAATTCCCTCGTTAATATTTGCTTGGCAAATTAAAAGTTTGTTGCCTAATTTTTCACATGCTATTCGGTCTAACTGTGCATGCTTCAGTGCCAATTCGTAATTCCCTCTTGCTCTATATACATAGCTTAAACCATAGTCAATTTCAGCACTTCTTAGCAATTCGTGCAATTGTTCTTGAATAGTTGATGCAAGCAAAAAAAAGTTTTCAGCATCATCAATTCGATTTGTTTCTAAACACAAAGCGGCATATTTCGAATACGCATATGAAAGCATTCTGAAAAAATTGTTTTCCTTAGCCTTTTCAATTGCATCTATAAAGTACCTTTCAGCTTCTCCCATTTGCCCTATCATAGTGTATGTATATCCAATATTCACCATACTCATTACCGCGGTGTCCGACTTTGGATTATGCGAGTTTTCTAAATGCAAGGACTTTTTATGCATCTCCAACGCCTCATAGTAGCGCCCATTTGGAATATGTATAAATCCTGCGATGTTATTGTACATTGCAGCTATCCCAAGTCTATCTTCCGTTTTGTAAAAACAATCTAAAGCTCTATATGCAAACATCTCGGTCTTCATCAGCTCACCTTTTTGCCAATAAATAATTGCTTTCCTTTTAAATATTTCAGCTTTTTTAGAATACCCTGTATCCTCTATTGTAGCTAACACCTCTTCAAGTGAAAGGAGCGCCTCATCAAGATCCCCTCTATCTAGTAGTATCCAAGTTTTAAGCATTTCAACTTCATGTTTTCCCAATTCACAGTTTTGACGCTCAAAAAAAATAGCTGGCTTTTCAATCATAACCAATGCGTCGCTCCATTTGCCGGCTAGTTTTAGTAAATAACTTTCAATTAAAGTAACCCAAGGGGATTCCAGTTTAAACTCCGTTGGGATTTTATCCATTATATGTTTCACACTCAATATTTGTTTTTCTTTTATTAATTCAATTGCTCTTTCTTCAAGCAAAAAAACTGTTTCTTCGTGCGCCTTCCTTAGTTGTAAGATATTTAAAGCCTTGATTAAATAGTTATCGCGAAGGTAAAGTTTAGAAGCTTTCTTAAAAAAATCCTCCAATTCACCTTCGTCAAGGAGTACGTACGCTCTTTGCATAAGAAAGCTTCTAAATAGCTTGTGATATTTAAATATCTTCTTACTAATATCTGAATGAATAAAAATATTTTTCTCAGTTAAGTTACAAATTATTGTTTCTGATTTATTTGTGTCAAGAAGCTCATTTAAATAATCTACGTCTAATTCTTCTAAAAATGCTGACTTCATTGCAAATACCCTATAATCATGCGGAAGATTGTTAAAAACCTCTTGCGTCAAGTAATCAATTATATCCGCTGCGTCAATACCATCAAACAAAGAGTAATCTCCTTGTCCAACACGCTCAAGCAGTAAGCTCACAGCTACTGGCCATCCTTCTGTTTTCTCATATATCAATGTACTAGTTTCCGTATCTAATGCCTTGCTAAACTTCAAACGAAATAATAATTGAATTTCTTCTTGGCTAAATTCAAGTGCTTTACTGTCTATCTCACAAGTATTCCCACTCAGTTTTTCTTTTGCTAAATTAATCTTCAGTTTTTCCCTTGACGAGATAATAAACCTGCAGTTTGCAGGAGAAATTTCCATCAGTTTCTTAAATTCTTTCAGAACAGCTGTACTGCCATTCAGATAATGGAAATCCTCAAATATAAAAATCATTTCCTCTTCAGTTTCTCTTAAAACCGCAAACAGCTCACGAATATTTCCAACTTCATTAGGTGCTTGCCCGTTAATAGTTTTGTACAAACCACAAAAAAGTGACTCCCTAAAATTATCTACATTCGTGTCTTCTTCATCAATTTGATACCATAAAAATCTGCTTTCTCTTCTATTAACGACATCAGAAAGAAATGTGCTTTTTCCATACCCCGCCGGAGCACATACCACCACAATTTTCTTTTGTCTGCTCTTTTCAAACAGTGATAATAATTTCGCTCGGTCAATTGTCCTGTTTGATAGCGGAACAATGAATTTATTCAAATTAATATACTTCATAGAATCACACCTTTTGAGCATGGTATTGGCGTAACGAATGATATTAGTCTTGTTTTATTCACAATTATCTCCAAATACATAAAAAGCGAAACAAATTGACAGTAATATTATTCTCTTTCTTCCTCGTCAGCATTTCTAGGTTTTGGTGGTCTAGTCCCGTGGTATTGATAGTATGTACATTCAATTCTACCATTATATAGTTTTCGTTTTCTATCTGCTTTCTTTCCAAACAGTTTTTCAAATTCTTTACTTGCAGTGAAAATATAATGTGACCATGTGTCTAACTTATTATATACTTTACCCATTTCAATATATAACCTATCAATTTCTTCTTTCTCTCCAATCCGCTCTCCATAGGGAGGATTTGCAATTGTGATTCCATGCTCAAATCGTGATGATAATTTACTTAATGGGAGTTTTTGTACAAAGACATCTTCTTCTAAAAATGCTTCTTTAATATGATATCTAGCTATACTTAAGACTTCGCCATCAATATCAGATCCAAATATTCGCAGTTTTCTATCAAAATCTGCTAGGTCATGTGTTTCTTTTCTTGCCTCGCTCCAAGCGCTCTTTGGAATTATGCCCCATTTTTCTGACACGAAATTACGGTTCATTCCTGGTGCTATATTCTTACCTATTAAACCTGCTTCAATAATAATAGTTCCCGAACCGCAAAATGGATCCATTAATACTCTATCTGGATTCCAATAGCTAAGCTGTATCATTGCAGCAGCTAAAGTTTCTTTCATTGGTGCTCTATTAGATAGTTTTCTATACCCTCTTTTATGTAGCCCCGCACCAGTTGTATCAATTGTCAACGTTGCAATATCTTTTAGAAACGCTACCTCTATTTTGTACATATCCCCATTTTCGTTAAACCATTCATTTTTGTATTTCTGCTTCATTTTTTCTACAATAGCCTTCTTCACTATCCCTTGACAGTTAGGTACACTAGCTAATTGTGATTTTATCGACTTGCCTGTTACAGGAAATTCTGCATTTTCGGGAATAATGTCACCCCAAGGCAGTGCCTTTGTTTTTTCAAATAATTCATCAAATGTTGTAGCTTTAAATTCTCCTACTTTCAGTAATACTCTATCAGCTGTTCTTAACCATAGGTTTGTTCTACAAATTGCAGAAATATCTGCACTAAAAGTCACCCTGCCATTTTCGACTTTTACATCTTCATACCCTAACGCTTTCACTTCTCTTGCTACAATCGCTTCTAACCCAAATGTTGCTGTTGCTATTAATTCAACTTTTCTCATAATTATCGCCTCTCTAAAACTATTTTCTAATTATAGTATACCAATGTTTTGGGTAAAAAAATAGCACTTTAATTGCAAGCGCTACTTTCTTTGTTTAATTATGCATTTGTGTTATTAAATATCGCTCTACTTGAAAACTATGTCAAACTTGTCTCTTTTATGTAAGTTAACAATGTCATCACAACCACCTATGTATTTATCATCTACAAAAATCTGCGGAACAGTACCAGAGCCTGTTTTTGCTTCTAATTGCCTTAGCTTGTTTATATCATCCTCAATGTCTATCTCGTCAAATTCTACTCCCTTATTTTTAAGCAGTCGCTTTGCTCTAATGCAAAATACGCAGGTTTTCCAAGTATATATTACAACTTTTTTTCTCATATTACTCTCCATTTCTGCAATTTTTCTGCACAATAATGCATGCTTTTAGATAAATGAAATGTTTTCAAAAAAATCCCTCTTTCTCAGCCCCCTTCCAACAGGGCAGATAGATGAATCTCTTCTAAGAACTTTCAACAAACTATATCTCTATTAATATCCTTTTTTCAAATCAACAATATTCTGCAAATCCATATTGTTTGCATATCTCTTCATATTCTCAAAAATTATGTTAAACCTCCTCACGTTTCGCATCTCTGACATCCAGGAATTATGAGGGGTTATTAGTACCCGTTCAAACTCCCATAATACGCTGTTTTGAGGTAGCGGTTCTTCTTCAAACACATCAAGCGCCACACCTAAAAATCGCCCTTGCTTCAAGTGTTCAATTAAAGCACCTTCGTCAATTACGCTTCCTCTGCTTACATTGATAAGTACACAGCTCGTCTTCATTAATCTTAATATTTCATCATTAATAAGGTGATGTGTTTCATTAGTGTATGGAATGCTAATCACAACGACGTCTGCGTTTTGCACGACAAAACTCAGCTCATCCATTTTATAACATTGATCAAAATGCTGTACTCTTCTTCCAGTAGTGTTAATTCCACGAACAGCAGTTTCAAAACCTGCTAATCTTTTTGCCGCTTCCTTTGCAATGCTACCCGTTCCAATAAAAAGTATTTTCTTCCCATACAATTCATATACATCTTTTCTCATTTCCCAGCTTTTGTTTTGTTGTTGCATATAAAAAGCAAAACTATTTTTATATATTTCAAGCATCTTTAGTACAATCCATTCCCCCATAGGGACACTATATCCACCTTTATTATTTGTTAAAACTATTCCTCTTTCTACGATTTGCTCTAAAGGAACTTGGTCTATTCCAATGCTTGTTAGCTGTATCCATTTCAATTTACTCATTTTTGTAATATCTAGGTTTGCAAACGGATTGTAACAAACAAGTATTTCAGCATCATTAACTTTAGGCGAATTTTCAAGATTTTCATCTTTCATTATTAACTCATAGCCTAAAGTTTCAATTTTTCTTATTTGCTCTTCTTTTAAATATACTGTTGATACTGCTATCATATTATACCACCCTTCAATCAGGTATTGATATTGACTTCGCCTTAATTAACTCTGTCCCTAAAGGCAATTTTATAACATCTTCTGCCTGTGTATAGAAAAAAAGTCCCTTGTATGACGTGATGTACCTATTCTTTTTCTTAAACAGACCACCTTCAGCAGTTACAACTAAAGGATCTTTTGTTTTTGCTAATATACTCATAAAATCTCTTACCTCAAGAACTATTATAGCCCCTGACGATTTAATTGCATTAGCAATTACTACTGCGGCAGCTCCCGCTCCTCCTGTATACATTCCTTGTCACTCCTTTATACAAATAATTGGTTTATATACATCTCTTAGTTGATTATAACTCTTTTGCATTATTTTTTCAACGCGAAATTATACAATAAAGATTTGTTTCACACTCTAAATTTACGTTCATAGTAGAACAAACGCGAAATCAAACAAACGACGATGCCGACAAGAATACTTACATGAACCCACTCTTGAAACCTCCTCACGGATACAGAAAATGCTAAAAACATAAAAATAGCACTTTGATATTGTAAGCACTATTTTTTTTCATTGAAATGAGCTAGAAGCTAGAGTCAGGCGTTGCTACGTTACATCGCAGAATTTTTCCGATATATACGCATTTGCATAAGTTAGAATTAATGTAAAGAACAATGCCAACAACAAGTTTCTAAGTGAAACATGCAAAGGTGTTTGAAAAAGCAAAGAGTACCCTAGCACCTCTCCTGCTATAAATCTATTTGCAACAAGCCACACATAACCAAACATTATAAATATTAACTTTACGTAGCCCGCTATTAGTGCGGCAAACGTGATTGCTCCTATAGGAAACGAAATCCATTTTTTCAGAGCTAAAGTTGTCGTAGAGGAATAACCAAACCCCAACAAAGCAGCAAACGCTACAATATATAAAACAAATTTCATAGAATTAATTACACTCAATACAACTCCCCCTTGTGGGAAAAAATAGCTAAAAACCATGAAGAAAAATGTAACATTTACTAATAATAACCCCGTTACTAAGAATAATAATATCAGATGTGCGAGAATTATTTTACGCCTCGATTCGGGAATACACGAAAATAAATGTTGTATACCCCTGTGCATACCCCCGCTTGCTCCATTGAAAAAAATACCTACCCAAGTGTTAATAAATACAAACATCAAGAATGCCGAAACCCACATCATTTTTCTCATCCAATCTACGGATAAGTGATTACCAACCAAATTAATTATAAGAAAACAAAATGAAATGACAAGTAAAAATGTAATGTTTTTTTTGTCTGACATGTAGGCATACTTTAATAGACTTAACATTTTAATTCTCCTTTCTCTCCTATACGCTTTTTTCTAGCAAGCTTGCATTCAAGTAAAAAAATGCGACCGATAATAAAACTACTACAATCGTTAATAAATAATTTTGTAGCGGCGTTATATATTCTATAATGGGTAAAGCTGTTACAATCCCTATTAAAAGAGCTATCACAATAACAGCAGGGGCGGCTGCACCTACAACTTCTTTATCAAAATAATCAATAAATGAACTGCCCATAATCTTCTGCATAAATTTCGGCATAATTGCCTTCTTATCTACTATTATAAACTGTACTAATAAAAGATATAAAACGTATACACAGATAATTAACAAGTAAGAGCGAAAGTTCAAAGACTTTAAACAAAATATTTCCATTTCATAGAATCCCTTTTCGAAGAAAAATCCTAGAAAGACAAATGATATAAACGCTACTATAATAGTCGGTATGTGAGCAATCAATCTAGCGAGATTTATTTTTTTAAATGAAATAGGAATATGCATTAACATATTCGAGGCGTCATCTGGCATAAAATTAATTTGCTCTGTCTGAAAGCTAATACGCAATGAAAAAGCATTCATATAGCTACTCATATACAGATAAGCTCCCAAAATAAAAAGTGCAACTGTTAACACCCAATCACTGAAATAAGGAAACATAAAAAGAGTAGCTCTAGCTAAAAAAGGCAGACAAAGTATTGTGATAATTGAAAAAAGCCCAATTGGTCTAGTATATTGCTTCATTTTAAACTTAATCAGTTTCAGCATCTCTAAACTCCTCCAAATAGTATTCGTTAATCGTCATCCCTTTATCACGCCTAATATCCTCTGCATCAAATTCATCAATTATTTTCCCTTTATAAAGAAATTTAACTGAATCTAATAGTTTTTCTACATACGTAATATGATGTGTCGCAACTATTATTGTACTTTCTTTACTAAAGGTACTTATCATAGTTTTAATAATTTTTTCCCTAGTAACTCCATCGATACCGTCAAATGGCTCGTCTAGCAAATATAGTTTCGCTTTTCTACCTAGAATTATTGCTAATTTCATCCTCGCTAACATCCCTTTAGACAACTTTGATATCTTTTCTTCATGTTCAAGCTCCATGTCTGCTAGTAATTTCTCTGATTTTTCTCTATCAAAATCCTCAAAAAAATCGTCAAAAAAGCTCAGTGCATCCTTCACTTTCATCCAGTCAAAAAAATAATTGTAGTCTGGCAAATAAGCAACTATCGCTTTAGTCTTTTCTCCTGGTTTTAATCCATCAATTAATACTTCACCTTCATGCTTTTTTATCAGCGCTGCACACGCTCTTAAAAACGTGGTTTTGCCACTTCCATTCGGACCTAAAAACCCATAAATTTTCCCTATTTCAAACTCAATACTAATACCATCCAATGCTTTTTTCTCATCATAATACTTAATTAAATTATTTGTTTTAAGAATTACACTCATTTTTTTACCCCTCTCTATATTCATTTTGCTCATCAACTTTTTTCGTCCTGTTCAAATACTCCACTAGCAGAGCTTTCATGTCTGTTTTGCTAATACCTATCTTTCTCATCCTGTCAACAAATCGCTTAATATTCTCTTCTGCTATTTCATGCTTCAATTGCGTAATTACATTTTCATCGCTTGTCACAAAAGTACCTAACCCCTTTTCCTTATGCACAATTCTTTCTCGTTCTAGCTCAGTATACACTCTAGCAATTGTATTTGGATTAACCCCCATACATTCTGATTGTTCTTTTATAGATAATAATCTCTCATCTGCTTTTAGGTTTCCCAATACTATTTGATACTTAATATCATTCATGATTTGTAAATATATAGGCTCCCTATCGTTGTATTTCACACGTTTTCACCTCCTCTCTATATCTAGTGTAGAGTTTTCATGGTAAAGTCTCTTTCATCTATAATAACACACATCAAATGAATAGTCAACTATTTATCTAGTATACATAAAAGTGAACCTTAATTCAGGTGGAGTTTTTACTCTAACTGAATTAGGTTCATTTTTATATTATCTATATTAATTTCCCCCGTTAATTTTGCCTAACATACCTTCCCGGGATTCAATAAGCCTTTTGGATCAAACGCTAGCTTAATGTTACTGAGATTTTAAATGTTTACTTACTTCTTAGCAACAATTTATTTTTATAAGTAAACTTGCGCCATACCCACTCAAACGGACCGTATTTATAATAGTGTAGCCATATCTTGCTTGCAAAGATCTGAAAAGTAAATATTCCAAGTGCTATAAATAAACCCGAAACAAATTCAATTTGACCAAAAAGACCTAATCCAAAACCCCAAAATATGAAAGTACAAATAAATGACTGCATTAAGTAATTTGTTAATGCCATTTTACCAACATATCCGAAATGTTTTCCTATTGTCTTAAATTTCCCTTTTTTGAAAAGAAGCACTGCGGAAGTCACGTAAAATGTACTCACAACAATTCCAGAAAAATACCCAACCACCATAATTGCTATAGATTGAAATAGCGAAGGAGACTCACTGGCAGTAATTATCAACAGCGCGAAAAGCAAAGACGCGAAAACTCCAATAATCAAAGATAGACGCCACATTTTTTTAAATGATGATAATAATTCATCTAATCTTTCAAAATATCGCATTTTCCCAACATAAAATCCCATAAGAAAGAGCGGTAAAACACTTATTACTGCAATTGGAATGGAGAGAAAAAATATGCTAATTACTTCATTTATTAATCGTGTAGACAATATTTCCAAATACGTTCCTTGAGACATAGTAATAGTCATCTCGTCAATAGTCGCTTGTAAAATTTTACTCATTTCTTCTTCACCAACAAGTGAAATAATTAAATAATTAAGCGATTGAATAAGAGCCATTGCAATGGTAGTCAAAATTAAAAATATGACAATCCACTTTAAAATTATTTTAGGCTCTTTTTTTCTAAAAATCAATAGAAAAAAACCAGCAATGGCAAATGTAAAAAGAATATCACCTGACCAAACAAACACAAAATGAAGAAAACCAATAATAAGAAGCCCCACCATTCTACGAACAAATAATTTAGAAGTTTTTAATCCCTTTGCCGCAGCGCGATTCATAAAAATATAAAATCCTAACCCAAAAAGAAAAGAAAAAATCGGGAAAAATCTCCCATTTACTAAAATCGCTAAAACCCATGCATATATTTGAGTAGCAAGTGAATCATATGCGAAAATCATGTTCTCTGGGCTTAAAATTAAAGAATTAAAAAATTGTATATGCGCAATTAATACTCCCAAAAGAGCAATCCCTCGAATAACGTCAAGAATTTCAATTCTTTGTTTGCCAGATATTGGCGATAAAACTGTTTGCTTCATAATACTTCCTCCTCCACGATCTACAAAAGTACTGTCAAAAACTTTAATGCCCATAGCTAAATAGCTAGGGATAACTAGCAAGCTCGCTAAAAGGGATAAAGAACCTATCGTCTCGCTATTCTATCTAAATAATTCCGTATTGGTAAGTGACTATTGTCACTAATTGATATGACATTTATCATGTTATTTCGTAAGAATTTTTGCACTCCCTTCTAATATATAGTGTTCACTCAAAATCACTTTCATCTATAATAACACACATCAAATGAATAGTCAACTGTTTATCTAGTATGCATAAAAGCGAACCTTAATTCAGTTGGAGTTTTTACTCTAAC